>NZ_JBHXNP010000069.1:0-49213 GCF_042719495.1 Streptomyces sp. NPDC058525 | reverse complement strand
ACGCGCCAGCCGCGCCAGCCGCGCCAGCCGCGCCAGCCGCGCCAGCCGCGCCAGCCGAACCAGCCGTACCCAGCCGAACCAGCCGCGTCAGCCGTACCAGCCGCGTCAGCCGGCCCGTCCGGCCCCGCCAGCCCCCAGCCACCGGCTCGCACCCGCCGAGCCCGCCTCCTCCGAGGAAACGCACACCCATGTTCCGTACCGCCCTGCGCAACGTGCTCGCGCACAAGGCACGCCTGCTCATGACCGCGTTCGCGGTCATGCTCGGCGTCACGTTCATCTCCGGCAGCCTCGTCTACGGCGACAGCCTCAGCCGCGCCGCAACGGCCCGGGTGACCGAAGGCTACGAGCGCATCGCCGTCAGCGTCTTCCCCGAAAAGCCCCAGGGCGCCGCCGCCGGACCCGCCGGCATCGACGCCGGGACGGTGGGCACCCTCGCCAAGGTCTCCGGAGTCGCCGCCGCCACGGGCCGCGTCGACGGGTTCGCCGCCGTCGCCGACCGCGAGGGCCGGCTGCTCGGTCACGGACCGTCCCACCGGGGCGGCAACTTCGCCCCCGGAGCGGACGGCACGGATCCCGCCTACCGCTTCACCCAGGGCTCCGGACCGACCGGCAACGATGCGGTCGCCCTCGACGAGACCACCGCCGCGAAGGGCGGCTACCGCATCGGTGACACCGTGCGCGTCGGCACGAACCAGGGCGCCTCCTCGTACACGCTGACCGGAATCTTCCGTACCGACGGGACCACGCGCACCTCCGGCGGCAGCCTGACCCTGTTCGCCGACACCACCGCCCAGCGACTCTTCCTCCAGCCCGGCCGCTACCAGAACATCGAGCTGACGGCCGCGCCCGGCACCGGCGCGCAGCAGCTCCTCGGCCGTGTCGAACAGGTGCTGCCCCAGGGCACCGGCGCGGCCACCGGGGCCCAGCTCGCCCGGATCCAGGTCAACCTCGCCACCAGCGACAGCGACACGATGAGCCAGATCCTGCTGGGCTTCGCCGCGGTCGCGCTGTTCGTCGCCACCTTCCTCATCTCCAACACCTTCACCATGCTCGTCGCCCGACGCACCAGGGAACTGGCCCTGATGCGGGCCGTGGGCGCCTCGCGCAAGCAGGTGCGGCGCATCCTGCTGACCGAGACCCTGCTCGTCGGCGCGATCGCCTCCGCGGCCGGCCTCGCCCTCGGCACCGGGGTCGCCGCCCTGCTGCAGCGGCTGTTCGGTGCCGCCGACACCCCGGCCGCCCCGCTCGTCCTCACCCCGGCCACCGTGATCACGTCCCTGCTGGTCGGCACGGCCCTGCCCATGGTCGCCGCCTGGCTGCCGATCCGCCGGGCCATGTCCATCCCGCCCGTCGCCGCGCTCAGCGCCGCCGAACCCCCGGCCCCCGCACGCGCCGGCTCCCTGCGGACCGGCCTCGGCGCGGCGCTGGTCCTCACCGGTACGGCCGCCACGGTGTACGGGGCCCTGACCACGGGCCGGGACGCCCGGATGGTCATCGGCCTCGGCGCGGCCCTCGCCCTCACCGGGGCGATCGCTCTCATCCCGCTGCTGTCCCGGCCGTTCGTGGCACTGCTCCAGCCGCTGCTGACGCGCCTCAGCCCGGTCTACGGGAACCTCGCCGCCCGCAACACCGTGCGCGACCCGCGCCGCACCGGCGCCACCGCCGCCGCGCTCGCCATCGCCCTCACCCTCGCCTCGGGTCTGTCGATCCTCGGAGCCTCCGCCGCCCAGTACCTCGACCGCGCGACCACCCACGACTTCACCGCCGACTACCTGGTGAAGCCCGCCGAGGGCGGCATGGGGATGACCCCCGCCACCGCCGCGGCCCTGGAGAAGCTGCCCGGCGCGGCCGTCAGCCCGCTCAACCAGTCCACCGAGTACCGCCTGGCCGGCACCTCCTCCGTACTCACCGGCGTCAACCCGGCCACCATCGGACGGCTGCTGCGCTACGACGTGATCGAGGGCTCCCTCGACAGCCTGGCCAAGGGCCAGATCGCCGTGGCCGAATTCAAGGCCAAGGCGGCCGGCTGGCGCGTCGGCCAGACCCTCCCGGTCCAGCGCCGGGACGAGCAGCACGGCAGCGTCACCATCGGCGCCATCTACCGGGCCGACGAGCAGAGCAACCTGCTGCCGAGCATCACCGCACCCGACTCCCTCGTCGCCCGCTACGACACCGACCCGCACACCGACGCAATCCTCGTCGCCACGGACGGCGGACCCAGCCGGGCCGCGCTCGGCGGCATCACCCGCGCCCTCGGCGACAACCCCGCCCTGGCCGTCCGCGACGAGGCGGAGATCCGGGCCGAGGACAGCGGATCCATCGGCGACCAGCTCAACGTCTTCTACGCCCTGCTCAGCATGGCCCTGGCGATCGCCGCACTGGGCATCGCCAACACCCTCGCGATGTCCGTCCTCGAACGCCGCAAGGAGATCGGCACCCTGCGCGCCCTCGGTGTGGACCGCACGGGTGTGACCCGGATGATCCGCCTGGAGGCCCTGCTCCTTGGCGGGCTCGGCGCGACCCTGGGCACGGCCCTGGGTGTGTTCCTGGGCTGGGCGCTCGGCCGCACCCTCCAGGAGAACGTCGTCGGCTACACGCTGGTCCTGCCCTGGGGGCGCCTCGCGCTGGGCGTGCTGATCGCCCTGGCGGGCGCGCTGCTCGCCTCGCTGTGGCCGGCCCGCAGGGCCGCCCGCGTCGACATCCCCGCCGCCACGGCGGCGCAGGCCTGACGCGTCCGGGCCCCGCCAGTCGCCTGGTCGGACGTGTGTGGCTCAATGGTCCCGGAGGGGAAGGGGCAGTGTGAACCAGGCAGAACGAGCACCCATCGAGGACACGCGCTTCGGCGGGATCACCGTCCGGCAGGACGGCCGGCACCGGATCGAGGTGGCGGGCGAGGGGATCCCGCACGTCGTCCTGGAGCGTGACCCGGAGGCGGAGGCGGACCCGCACATCGCCATCGGCACACGTGATCCGGCCCGCCTCCGCATGCTGGTCGACGGCCTCGAAGCCGGGCTGAATCCGGGCAAGGGCAGGCTGAGCAGGCGCTCGTACCGGGTGGACGTCCGCCACGACGGGGCGGACTACCGCCTGGTCCCGGACTCGGTCCCCAGCAGCCGGCTCACCCGGGACGGCGTGCACCTGGGCGACTTCTCCTCCGACGGCGACGAGACGGTCATCGCCGAGTGGAAGGAGGGCGCCGAGACCCGGCCCGCGGACGCCGCCATCGGCTACGCCCTGGCCTCGGCGTTCGGCACGGGCGGCCAGCCCATGTGGATGATGATCGTCGACGGAGTGACCGACGCGCTTCCGTAGCGGGCGCTCCGCGCAAGCGGCTGCCCCTCCCGGACCGTATCCCCGCGGACGCCGCCCGGCGGGCGAATCGGCGAATCCGGGACGGCTTCGTGCCGCGGTCGCCAAGATGAACGCATGGACCGTGGGGTAGTGGGGCCGGGCGGGTCGCGGCCGATGGTGGTACGGGTGCCGGTCGAGCCGGTGGAAGCCGCGATGGAGGCCGATGCGGTCGACGCCGTGCACCGGGCGGGCGATGTCGTCGTGCGCGGCCCGCTGTTCGGGGTGGCCGAGCAGGGCCCCGCGGACGGGCCGCGGTGGCGGATGGCGATCGCGGTGACGGCCGGCTGCCCGCAGCAGGCGCGTGACGCGCTGAACTCGCGCCTCTGGTTCCGTGCGAAGGACGAGGCACAGGACCGGGTGGAGCGGCGCGCGCTGCTGGCGGCGGTCGCCCGGCTGGAGACCGAGCGGGTCGACGACCTCGAAGCGGCCGGGACCCGGTACCGGGTCGTGCGCGCCGAGGAGTACGCCGCCTCCGGCCCGGGCGGCATCGAACAGCCGCGCCCGACCGATCCGGAGCCGCCCGTACCCGACTGGGACCGTGCCACCAGGGGCCCGGAGATCGACGACGGACTGGTCCTGGACCCGGACGCGCCGGTCACCCCCAGCCAGGCCGCCGAGCAGCTGGCGCTGCGCGAGCTGTGCTACTCGGGCGAGCGCTTCCCCGAAGACGTGCGGGAGGATTCGCGGCGGGCGCTGGTCACCCACCCGGATGTCCTGGTGCTTCCCGCGACGTTCACGGTGGCGGAGCGGACCGACGGCGGCTGGAGGCCGGTCAGCGGCCCGCACGAGTCGCCGCACGCCGCCCGCAGGTCGCTGGACTTCGCGCTGACCTGGATGTGGCCGCGGATGCGCGGACTCATCCCCGAAGACGCCGCCCCGCAGACCGACGCCCGCACCCGGGCCAAGGAGGGCGCGGCCGCCGCGGACGGCGCGGCCGTGCACGGCGAGGGCGGCGCGGACGCGGCCGACCGACGTGCCGCGGAGCTGGCCGCGTACGCTGGGGCCGCCGACACGCTCCGGGCCGGACGCGTCAACCGGCTGGAGTTCCAGGGCAGCGTGTACCAGATCGTCCGCACCCGCCGGCTGCTGCGGTGGGGCCCCGACGGGCCCGAGGGACCGCGCCCGTCCGACGTCAACAGCCAGGACCCCGCCCGCATCCACCTCACGCTCGACGAGGACGGCAACGTCATCCCCGAAGACTGACACGGAGCCCGACGCGGCGGGCCCGGGTCCGGTGGTGCACGGCGGCTCCGAGCACGCACAGCACGCTGACCAGCAGCGCCCACGCGCCGAACTTCTGCACCGACACCGGCTCCCAGCCGTCGAGCTGGTACGGGTACCGCCAGGCCCCGGCGTAGGTCGCGATGTTCTCCGCCACCCAGAGGAAGAAGCCGATCAGGACGAAGCTCAGCGGCATCGGCATCCAGTAGCAGTGCTTGCCCACCGTGTAGTGCACCCGGGCGGTGGCGGTGACCGCGACCAGCAGGGCTGCCAGCGGCCAGCGCAGGTCCGGCAGCCAGTGGTGGCTGAGGAAGTTCACGTACAGCGCGCCGGCCGCCACCGCGGTCGCGGCCGGGCGGTAGCCGGTCAGCTCCAGCCTGAGCAGCCGCCACACGGCGCAGATGTAGCTGCCGACCGCCGCGTACAGGAAGCCCCCGTAGAGGGGCACACCGCCGAACTTCAGCACCGCGTCCTCCGGATACGACCAGGAGCCGAGGGCCACCTTCACGTACTCGAAGACCAGGCCCAGCAGGTGGCAGCCGGCGATCACCACGAGGTCCCGGCCGCGCTCCCAGCCGGTCAGCCGGAAGACCACGCTCAGCAGCACCCCGTAGCCGAACAGCAGGTCGTAGCGGGCCACGGGCAGTTCGGGGAGCAGCCCGGACAAGCCCACCCCGGCGAGCAGGGTCACCGCGAACGCGCAGGAGGCGGCCTGGAGCAGGCCGAAGCGGACCAGCTGGCGCAGGGCGTGCGCCGCCCGGTGGACGGGGGCGGATCTCGGGAGGGGCATGTCCTTCAGGATGCCCGCGGGGGTGCGGGCGGTTCTGCCCGGGGGGCCGAAGCTCTGGAGTTGCTCAAAGCCGGATTGGCGCGCGGGCCGCGGCGGGCATCTCCCCCACACGGGCAAGACCGGACGCAGGGAACGGAACGGGGGGCGGGACACATGGACTACCTGGTGATGGTGGGGATCATCTTCTTCGTGCTACTCATCGCCGCGGTGCGCGGGGCCGGACAGCAGTCGCGGCGGAGGCGCCGGCGCGGTTCGTGGTCGAGCGGAGACGGCGGCGGTGGCGGCTGCGGGGGTTCCTCTTCGTGCGGGGGCTCGTCGTGCGGGGGCGGCGGCGGAGGCGACTGACACCGCGGTACGGCGTACGCGCGGGCGCACGTCATGGTGGCGTCACGGAACCGCCACAGCGTGGCGCTCCCGGGAACCCGGGCGGGGCACGATGCTGTGTCCCGCGGCGAGTGCCGGTGCGGGACCGGTCGTGAACCTCGGGAGCGCTCATGCAGTACACGACAGCCGTCGGCCGGTCCGCGGCAGCGCTGGTGGCGGCGGTGGCGGTCACCGCCCTGATGGCGGGCTGCACCCCGGCCGGCGACGAGGGCGCGATCCCCGATCCGTCGTCGCCGACGCCCACCGCCGCACCCACGGCCACGCCCACGGCCGCACCCACACCCACCGGAGGCGCCTCGGTGGGCGGCGGTACGGGCGGGAGCGGTACGGGCGGGATCGGTACGGGTGGTGGGGCGAAGGCCTGCACGATCGACCAGATCGAGGTCTCCGAAGCCCGCCAGGCCGAGGTCCGGCCGCCCGGCACGGGGACGGGCGCCGCCATCGTCTCGGTCACCAACACCTCGACCCGGCCGTGCACGCTCCGCGGGTTCCCGACGGTCGCCGGTGCCGGCCACGGCTCGCCCGACAAGAACCACCCGCTCACCGTCACCCACAGCGGCCCGGCCGCCACGGTGTCCCTGGCCCCGGGCGGCCGCGCCTGGACCAAGCTCACCTTCGTCAACGTCCAGGGCGAGGCCGACGGCTACTGCGCGTCCGGCGCCACGCCCGCCGCCTTCCCCACGCTCGTCCTCGGGGTGCCCGGCGCGGGCTCGCACCAGATCGCCATGGACGACGGCGTCTTCGCCGAATGCGACGACAAGGCGACCGTCACGGCCTTCTCGTCGGCCCAACCCTCCTGACGGCCGCGGGCGCCGTCCGCGCTGAACAGTTGCGGGCGGAACCGCACCGGTGCCGCTGTGGCGTCAGGCGATTCCGACGGTGTACGCGGCGCGGTAGCCGTTGCCGTCGGGCGTGGGGGCCAGGGTCATGGCGGCGCCGGTGGAGTTGTAGCGGCTGTCCCGGGCGTTGGGGTGCTCGGGCGCCGAGCGGCGGGCGTAGGGCTGGCCCGCGTACACCTTCAGCAGGAGGTCTTCGGGGAAGAAGAACTGAGAGGTCGTCTCGGTACGGGTGTCCGGGCGCACCTTGAAGTGGATGTGCGGGGCCAGCCCCGCGTACCAGCCGGGCACGATCGTCCGGAACACGCACCGGCCGGCGGCGTCGGTGACCTGTGTGCCGCGCAGGAAGGTGGCCCCGCCGGTGGAGTAGGTGCCCGAGGAGTCGGCCTGCCACACGTCGACGGTGGCGGCCTCGAGGGGCCGGCAGCCCGCCGACACCCGGACCACCGTCAGGTCCAGCCGGAAGGGAACCCCGGCCCGGCCCTCCGTGATGTCCGACCGGACCCGGTCCAGTTCCAGGTAGTAGGGGCCCGCGCCCGCTTCGGTGGCGAGGACGCAGGATGGGCTGCTGCTGCTGCTGCTGCTGCTGCCGGTCGGCCGGGGCGGGGAGGCCGGGGCCGACGGCTGCCCGGCCGCTCCCCGGGTGCCGGCCGGGTCGGCGCAGGCCGCGGTCAGCAGGGCGGCCCCGGCCGATCCGGCGGCCAGCAGGACGGCGCGGCGGCTGGTAGGGGAGGTGCGGGAGGTGTCGTTCTCGGCCATGCGAACCCCTCACAGGTGGCCCCGGGCGCCGTCGCACGCGGACGGCGGAACACTGCGCCCACCGTGCCGGACGGCACGGTTCCGGCCCGGCACCGACACTCCGCGTTCCCCCGGTCGGGCAGGCGACCGCCGGGCGCCACGGGCGCCACGGGCGGCGCAGTCGGCCGAATGCGTGCTCCCGGGCCGGGTAAGCGCACAACATGTCCGAAACCTCACCACCGGAGTGGAGGGGAAGTGAGTGGTGTGCGCATCGCGTTCCTGACCGCGCCCGTGGGCGTGGAGGAGATCGAACTGACCGCACCGTGGAAGGCGGTCGAGCAGAACGGCTGGATCCCGCAGCTGGTCTCGACGGCGCCCGGACGGGTCCAGGCGTTCCGGCACTTCGACAAGGCCGGCACCCACCCCGTCGATCACGTGCTCGCGGGCGATACCTCGGACGCCTTCGACGCGCTCGTCCTGCCCGGGGGAGTGGCCAACCCCGACGCCCTGCGCGTGAACCGGCGGGCCGTCGGATTCGTACGGAGCTTCTTCGAGGCGGGCAAGCCGGTCGCGGCGATCTGCCACGCGCCCTGGACCCTGGTGGAGGCGGATGTCGTACGGGGCCGGACGCTGACCTCGTGGCCGAGCCTGGCGACCGACATCCGCAACGCGGGCGGCACCTGGGTGGACGAGGAGGTGCAGGTCTGCCACAAGGAGCCCGCGACGCTCGTCACCAGCCGCCAGCCCGCTGATCTGGACGCGTTCTGCGCCGTCCTGGTCCGGGAGTTCGCCGACAGCGAGCGGTCCTCGGGCCGACGTTCGTCGGCCGCGTCCTCCTGATCCGGAAGGCACGAAGGCCGTCTCCGGACACCGGTCCGGAGACGGCCTTCGCGCGGGTGCGCAAGGCGCGGGGCGTGCGCTTCCGCTCCCGCCGACCGCGCTACTTGTCCATGGTGTCCTTGATCGTGTCCTTGATCTTCTCCTTGGCCCCGCGGGCGTCTCCCTTGGTCTTCTCGGCGCGTCCCTTGGTGGTGAGGCGCTCGTTGCCGACGGCCCGGCCCATGGTTTCCTTGGCCTTGCCCGTCGCCTGTTCCTTCTTGGCCCGCATCTTCTCTTCGCCCGACACGATGTCACTCCCATCGGCTTGGAATCGGTCCTTGGCAGCGTCTAACCGGTTCCGGGCGTCGCAAACTTTCCGTACTTCCGCCGATAACGGCCGCGCAGGCGGGTAGACGCCGTCTGCGGCCCTGCTGCGGGGCAAATCGTTCCGCAGCCTTCCGCGGGATTGAGGGACATCATGCTCGTCCTTGGAATCATCTTGTTGCTCGTCGGCTGGCTGACCGGCATAGGCATCCTGTGGACCATCGGCATCGTCCTGATCGTCGTGGGCGCCATCCTGTGGATCCTCGGTTCGGTCGGGCACGCGGTCGGCGGCCGACGCCACTACTGGTGACGGCCCCGACGGGTGACCCGTCGTGGAGGGTGCGGAAGCCCCGAACCCGCTGGGTCCGCTGCTGGAGGCAACCCAGCGAGCGGCCCCCGGCGAGCTGCCCGAGGTGGTGCAGGACGCCATCCGGGAGCTGGGGCTGCTCGACGCGGTGATCTTCCTCGCGGACCTCCAGCAGGGAATGCTCACCCCCCTCGACGAAGGGCGGGCCGAAGGGCGGGCAGCGCGCCCCGGCGCGCGCCGGCCGGCCGCCCGTGCCGGCGGGGAGTGCCTCCCGGTGGACGGCACCCTCGCCGGCTGGGCGTACCGGACCGGAGCCACGCAGCTGACGTCCGGGCCCGAGCTGGTGATGTGGATCCCGCTCGTGGACGGGGCGGAGCGGATCGGCGTCCTGCGGCTGACCGCCCCCTCGCTGGACGCGGCCCGGCTCGCGCAGTGCCGGGCGCTCGCGGCGCTGGTCGCCAAGATCGTCATATCGAAGGCCGGCTTCAGCGACACCATCCTGCGCACGGTCCGCACCCGACCCATGAGCCTCACCGGCGTCTTCGCCGACCTCGACACGCGGACGGGCGGTCTTGCCTGGGTCAACTGCGGCCACCCCGTACCGCTTCTCATCCGCGGCCACCACGTGGTCGCCGACGCGCTCCAGCGCGATGTGCAGCCCCGCTCGGCATCAGCCCCCGCCACGCGCCGCGCGTACGGAGCACCGTCCACCACGCGCAGCTGGAGCCCGGCGACCGGATCCTCATCCACGCCGACGGCGTCACCGAAGCCCGCTGGGAGACCGGCGAGCAGTTCGGCGAGGAGCGCCTGATCTACACGGTCGTACGGGCCACCGCCGCCGGAGAGGCCGCCCCCGAAGCCCTGCGCCGCCTCGTGCGGGCCATCCTCGACCACCACCACGGCCACCTCAAGGACGACGCGACGATCCTCCTCGCGGAATGGCACCCCCCGTCCGAGGAGGCGCTTGGCGAGCGCCGGGGCGGGTAGGCGCCCCGGCAGAACCGCTTTGCTTCCAGCAGCGGGAGGAGCAGCCATGACGCGACGCGTTCACGAGGTGATGACCGAGAAGCCGGTGACCGTCGAAAAACTGACATCGCTGGCAGAAGCCGCACGGGTGATGCGGGACGCCTCCATCGGAGACGTCCTCGTCGTCGACGAGGGCCGGCTGCGCGGCATAGTGACCGACCGGGACCTCGTCATCCGCGGCATGGCCGACAACCGGGACCCCGCTGACACGACCGTGTACGCGATCTGCACCACGGAACCGGTCACCGTGGCGCCCGACGACGGCGTCGACCAGGCCATGGACCTCATGCGCCGGCACGCGCTGCGACGGCTCCCCGTCCAGACGCGGGACGGGGAGCTCGTCGGTGTCGTCACCCTGGGCGACCTCACGGTGGAACGGGACCCGGGATCGGCCCTCGCGGCCATCGCCGCCGCCGAACCCGACAGCTGAGCTATTCCTGCTCCTCGATCCGGATGGCCTTCTCCAGGTCCCGCTGAGCCTTTCCCCGGGCGCCCTCCTGCTGTTCCAGGAGGGCGGCGGCGATGGCGTCCAGCTTGCGCTGGATCGCGTGCTCGGCCCGCCGCTCCGAGTTCTTAAGCAGGGCCAGCAACAGCAGGGACACCGCGGCCATGGCATCCCCGGCCAGGAGCTGCCACGTCGTCGGCAGGTGGAGCAGGTGCACGACGACGAATCCCGCCACCAGCAGGACGCACAGGAAGGAGAAGAGCGCGGAGCTCGTGAAGTTGGAGGCGAGCTCGGCCAGTTTCTCGAACCGGCCGAGCCGCCCGGGTCCGCCCTTCTTGGCCGGATGCTCGAATGTCATGCCCGGCGCCTGCCCCGCGCCGGCCCGCCGAACCGCATCGTCAGGTCCGCAGCAGCCGGCCGAAGAACGACCGGTAGCGCTGCAGGGCCAGCCGCAGGTCCTCGGTGGCCACCTGTTCGCCCTGCTGCCACTGGCTCTCCAGCTCACTCTTGTGGTCGGAGAAGGTCGCGGCGAGGGTCTGCATGACCTCGGCGACCAAGCCGTCGGCGTCGCGCACCGCACCCTGCGGGTCGTCCACGAAACGGGCCTGGATCTCGCCCCAGGTCTTCTGGTACTCCTCGGCCTCCTGCACGGGAAGCAGTGATTCCTCTTCCTCCGTCTCCGGCTGGACGGCCTCCGTCCGCTCCGCGGCCGCGCCCTGCCCGTAGGCGGTCTCCTGCCCGTATGCGGTCTCCTCCCCGTACGGGGTCTCCTCGGCGTCGGTGACGTCCGCCTCCTGCCGCATCTCGTCGCGGTCCTCCTCCCGGGCCTCGTCGGCGGTCGCCTCACCCGGGTACAGCGGCGGCGGCTCGCCGCCCCCGGGGTGGGCCAGCTGTTCCGTGGTCAAGCGCTGTTCCTCGCTCCGCTGTTCGTCGTCCCTCTGCATTTCGGGTCACCTCGTCGTCCCGACCAGTTCGTCGAAGAGCGCGCGGTAGTGCACCATGGCCCCGCGCAGCTCCTCCGTGGTTGCCTGCCCGCTGCTGCTGCGGATGTTGACCTCGTGCGCCGCGCGGTAGTGCTCCAGGGTCCGCCCGTGCTCGACAGACAGCTCGCGCACCTGCTGCTCGTATCCCTCGGTGGGGTAGCCGCGGTCCCGCATCAGGCGGGTGACCAGCTCGTCCGCCTGCGCGACCGCGCCTTCCGGCCGGTCGACGAAGCGCTGCTGGACGCTGGTCCACGCGTCGGCGTAGCGGTGGCGTTCCGCCGCGGGGAGTTCCCTGATGTCGAGGCCGTCGTGCCGGACCTCGCGGTCCCGCAGCTCGGCATCGGCAGCGTGCTTGCTGCCCGTGTGCTCCACGGTCCGCTCGTATTCCGGACCGAACCGCTCCTGCAGCCGGCGCCGCCGCTGGTACATCCACGCGGCGATGCCGGCGAGGACCAGTACGACGACGACCGGGATCAGGACGGCGAGAAGTGTGCTGGTGGACATGGAATCCTCCGCAGGCCGTCTCCGTTGTTCCGGTGTTCGACGCCCTCGCGCCTGCCCTCATCCGGCCCGCTCAAACCGTCGGCACCGCGAGGTGGTAGAGCGCGAAGGCGCGGTCGATGACGGGCATGGCGACGTTGCGGACCCTCACCCCGCCCGCCGTCATGCCGTGTTCCGTGCCGAGGTGGGCGTGCCCGTGGACGGCGAGGTCGGCGCCCGCCTCGTCCACGGCCTCCGCCAGGAGGTAGCTGCCGAGGAACGGATAGATCTCCAGCGGCTCGCCCGCCAGCGTGTCCGGCACCGGAGAGAAGTGCGTCAGCGCGATCCGCAGCACGCTGCCGCCGTCCCCCACCTCCCGCAGCGCCCGGCCCAGGCCCTGCGCGCAGGTCCGGGTGTACCGGATGAAGGCCTTCATCTCCGGCTCGCCGAACTCGCTCGCGCTGCGCCCCGCGAAGCCCCCGCAGAACCCCTTGGTCCCCGCGACACCGACCCTCGTACCGCCGATGTCGAGGACCACGCCTTCGCCCTCCAGGACGCGGACGCCCTCCGCGGCCAGTTCCCGGACCACGAGGTCCTGCTGATCGCTCTGGTAGTCGTGGTTGCCGAGGACGGCCACCACGGGCAGCGGCAGCCCGGACACCTCGCGGGCCACCACCCGGGCCTCCTCCGGGGTGCCGTGCCGGGTGAGGTCGCCCGCCAGCAGCAGCAGGTCCGCGCAGTCGCCGAGCGTGTCGAAGGCCGGGCGCAGCAGGCCCGCGCTGCCGGGGCCGAGGTGGATGTCGCCCACCGCCGCGACGCGGATCACGACAGCTCCTCGGCGTGGTCGGGAGGCCCCGCGCGGTTCACCGTCAGATCCTCCTGCCAGTCCACGCCCGCCAGCTCCTCCGCCGCGATGCGCAGGACGGCCGCCCGGGTGTCCGCCCCCGAGACGTGCCCCCAGACCAGAGCCCCGGCCCCGCGCACTTCGACGCGTACGCCGAGCTCCGAGACGTCCTCCCGCGCCAGGCGGCCGCGCAGGCGCTCCACGCGGTACTCGATGTTGTCGGGCGAGGTCATGGCGCCGCCTCCCGGGAGTCGATGACGCGCAGCCGTTCCAGCAGGTACAGGAAGGCGTCGGGCAGGGGGTCGGCCCGGTGGGTGCGGTCGAGCCGGTCCCAGTCGATCTGCTCCCTCAGCATCCGGGCCATGGGCAGCAGGTCGCCGAAGTCGCAGTAGTGCTCGCACAGCGCGGCCAGCAGGCTGTCCATGAGGTCGGTGGGGGAGAGCACCGGCATCCACACGGAGTCCACCGACTTCACGGCCGCCCGGTCGAGGAGTTCGGTGCTGACCGGTTTGCGGGCGAGCTCGAAGATCAGGTCGATGTCCTCCCCGCCGGAGCTGCCCTTGACCAGCCAGTCCTCCGGCGCCCTGCGGATGGATATCCCGCCGGCCTCCAGTGCCTGGATGACCGCGCCGGCGTCCTCGTGCCGCACGCAGAAGTCCGTGTCGTGCTGGAAGCGGGCCGGCACCCCGTGTGCGAACGCGGCCACGCTGCCGGCGAGGGCGAAGGGCTGCCCGGACTGCTTGAGCAGCGCCGCCACGTGCTTGGTGAGCTCCAGGATCGCCTGGGTGTGGTCCTTCGGCAGCTGACCGCCGGACAGGGCCGGCGGGCTGAGGCTCCCCGGGGGCGGGAGACCGCCCGGCCGGGAGGGAGGATGGCTGGTCATCGGGGCCTCGCTCACTCACGGCGAGCACGCCGCACGTGCTCGGGACGGGCCGGTGGCCCCGCCGGGCTCGGCCGGGGCCCGGCCGTCACGGCAGGCGTCTAACCATTTCCGTACCCTCCGAAACCCCGTCGGCGCGGCGGGGGAGTGGGCGTGGGCCCGGCGGGTAGACGCCGGGCGTGAGCCCGCCCGTGGACGACGGCTCCCGCGCGAGCCGGGCCGCGGACGACATCCTGGAGGCGGAGATGAACCGCGCCGCGCTGTTCGACGTCGACGGAACCCTCGCCGATACCAACCACCTGCACGTCGCCTGCTGGTGGGAGGCGCTCCGGCAGGCGGGCCACCCGGTGGCGACGCACGACATCCACCGGGCGATCGGCCTTCAGGGCGGGGACCTGCTCGCCCGGCTGCTCGGCGACGACCGGGACACGGGCGAGGACGACGCGCTCGGCGCGGCGCACGACACGCTCTACGGCACCTACTTCGACCGGCTGCCCGGCCTCGACTCGGCCGCCGAACTGCTGCGCGAGCTCGACCGGCGCGGCTGGCGGGTCGTCCTGGTCACCTCCGCGAGCGGCACCGAGCTCGCCGCGCTGAGGAGGGCCGTCGACGCCGACGACGCCATCACCGCCGCCACCAGCGCCGACGACGTCAGCGAGGGGAAACCGGCTCCGGAACCGGTGATCCGCGGCCTCGGCCTCGCCGATGCGGCCCGGCAGGACGCCGTCTTCGTCGGCGACACCGTCTGGGACATGGAGGCGGGCGCCCGCGCCGGGGTCACCTGCGTCGGCCTGCTGAGCGGCGGGATCCCCCGCCAGGACCTCGAAGAGGCGGGGGCCCGCGCGGTGTACCGCCACCCGGCCGACCTGCTGGCCGGCCTGGACCACAGCCCGTTCGCGGACCCACCGCGCCGGCCGGGCCCGAGGACGACACCGTGACGCGCGCGGACTGGCTGCTCACCGCGGGTGAACGGGGCAACCCCGCGACGCGGCTCGACGAGCGCCACCCGGACGGATCGGCCTGGACCGGAGGGAACCGCGCACGGGCCCTGGTCCACGGCGCCACGTACTTCGCCGAGCTCCTGACCGGGATCCGCGCGATGCGCGCGGGCGACCTGCTCCTGTTCACCGACTGGCGCGGCGACCCCGACGAGCGGCTCGCCGGACCCGGTACCGGGATCGGCGCCGTCCTCGGCCGGGCGGCGGAGCGCGGGGTCATCGTCAAGGGGCTGCTGTGGCGTTCGCACCTGGACGGCCTCCACTTCAGCGAGCAGGAGAACCGCCACCTCGGCGAGGAGATCGCCGAAGCCGGCGGCGAATGCCTGCTCGACCTGCGGGTGCGGCCCGGCGGGTCACACCACCAGAAGCTGGTCGTCCTGCGCCACCCCGGCCGTCCGGAGCTGGACGTCGCGTACGTCGGAGGCATCGACCTCTGCCACAACCGCAACGACGACGCCACCCACCGCGGCGACCGCCAGTCGCTGCCCATGGCCGCCGCGTACGGGCCGCACCCGCCCTGGCACGACGTCCAGCTCGCCCTGCGGGGACCGGCCGTCGGCGACGTGGAAACCGTCTTCCGCGAACGCTGGGAGGACCCGTCGCCGCTCGGCCGCAGCCCCCTCGTCCGCCTCCAGGAGCTCCTGCACCGCGAGGACACCTTCGCGGACACCCTGCCCCCGCAGGCGGCCGATCCACGACCCCGCGGCACGCACACCGTGCAGCTGCTGCGCACGTATCCGAACCGCCTGCTCCACGGGTACCCCTTCGCACCCGACGGCGAGCGCAGCATCGCACGGGGCTACCTCAAAGCGCTGCGGCGGGCCCGCGCCCTGATCTACCTCGAAGACCAGTACCTGTGGTCACCCAGGGTGGTCGAGTCCTTCGCGCGGGCGCTGAGCTCGAACCGGCGGCTGCGGCTGATCGGGATCATCCCGCTGGTCCCCGAGCAGGACGGCCCGATCACCCTGCCGATGAACCTGATCGGGCGGATCACCGCCCTGGACGAGCTGCGCCGCGCCGGCGGCGACCGCGTCGCGGTGTACGGCCTGGAGAACCCGGCCGGAACCCCCGTCTACGTGCACGCCAAGGTGTGCGTGATCGACGACGTGTGGGCCTCCGTGGGCTCCGACAACGTCAACCTCCGCTCGTGGACCCACGATTCGGAGCTCAGCTGCGCCGTCCTCGACCAGAGCCGCGACCCCCGCGAGCCGGCCGACCCGGGCGGACTCGGCGACGGCGCCCGCGTCTTCGCCCGCGAACTGCGCCTGGAGCTCATGCGCGAGCACCTCGACGCGGAAGCCCCGGACCGCGCGGACCGGCGGGCACCGGATGCCCTGTGCGACCCGGTGACCGCCTTCGACCGTTTCGAGCAGACCGCCGCCGCCCTGGACGCCTGGTACGAGGACGGCCGCCGCGGGCCGCGCCCGCCGGGCCGGCTGCGCCGCTACGTCCCGCCGGACCTGCCCACGCCGAAGCGGCTGCTCGCGACCCCGCTGCACCACGTCCTGGTCGACCCGGACGGACGTCCGATGGGACTGCGGCGCCGCAACGCGTTCTGAAGGCGCCGACCCCTGGGAGAGGCCGCACGCGAGCCGCACGTCAGCCAGGTGAGCTCTGCCGCCGAGGCGCCCGGTCAGCCCTTGCCGACGATCTTGCGGACGTTCTCGATGCTGCCGCAGCCCGACGCGAGCTGCTTCTCGCGCTCCCGCAGGAAGGCCGCGCCCAGCTCGGCCCGGCGCTCGTCCGGGACGCCTTCCCTGGCACCGTTGAGGATGGTCCGCTCCTCCTCGTCCAGGTGGTGCGAGACCGCCTTGACCAGGTCCTCCAGCCGCGCATCCCACGCGTCGGAGCCGACGTCGTCCACTTCCAGCAGCGCCAGCAGCGCCTTGTTGCCCTCGGCGTGCTCTTCCTCGCCGTGGTCCACTTCCTCGTTGTCGACGTCCTTGAAGCGTTTGAGCGCCCCGTAGACCTCGATCTCCTCCGCCTCTCCGTGCGCGATGAGCAGGGCCGCGAACCTCTCCCGTGCTCCCGCGCGGTCCGCCTCGATGCTCCGCATGCGGCGGAACAGCTCCTCCATGGTGCGGTGGTCCTTGAGGATCACCTCGACGACGTCCTGGTCCTTCCCGCCTGCCATACCCTTCGCCTCCTCTACCGGGGTTCCGACATAGGGGGCGGCTGCCCCCGCTCCGCCCGTTCATGCGACGCTGCCGGCCCCGGCCGGCCCGGTGCGGGCCGGCCGGGACGCCGGGCTCAGGCGAGGTCGAACCGGTCCAGGGTCATGACCTTGTCCCACGCCGCCACGAAGTCCGCCACGAACTTCTCTCCCGCGTCCTCGGACGCGTAGACCTCCGCGACGGCCCGGAGCTGGGAGTTCGAACCGAAGACGAGGTCGACCGCGGTGGCGGTCCACTTGAGCTGGCCCGAGGCACGCTCCAGGCCCTCGAACACGTTCTCGGCCGAGGCCGACGCCTTCCACTCCGTACCCATGTCGAGCAGGTTGACGAAGAAGTCGTTGGTCAGCGCGTCCGGCCGCTGGGTGAGGACACCGTGCGGGGACTGCTTGAAGCCGGTGTTCAGGGCCCGCATGCCGCCGATGAGGACCGTCATCTCGGGCACGGTCAGCGTCAGCATGTTGGCGCGGTCCAGCAGGAGCGTCTCCGGCGACAACTTCTCTCCCGCCGGGAGGTAGTTGCGGAAACCGTCCGCCCGGGGCTCCAGCACGGAGAACGACTCCACGTCCGTCTGCTCCTGCGAGGCGTCCGTACGCCCCGGTGCGAACGGGACCGTGACCTCGTGCCCGGCGTTCTTCGCGGCTTGTTCGACGGCCGCGCACCCGCCCAGGACGATCAGGTCGGCGAGCGAGACCTTCTTCCCGCCGCTCTGCCCTGCGTTGAACTCCTCCCGGATCCCGTCGAGGGTCCGCACCGTCTCGGCCACCTCGGGCGAGGCGTTGACCGTCCAGTCCTTCTGCGGCGCGAGACGGATCCGGGCCCCGTTGGCCCCGCCCCGCTTGTCCGTGCCGCGGAAGCTCGCCGCCGCCGCCCACGCGGTGCCGGCCAGTTGGGACACGGACAGCCCCGAGGCCAGGATCCGGGCCTTGAGGTCGGTGGTCTCCGCGCTCCCGACCAGCTCGTGATCGACCGCGGGGACGGGGTCCTGCCACAGCTGCGGCTCCGGGATCCACGGTCCGAGATAGCGGGACAGGGGCCCCATGTCGCGGTGCAGCAGCTTGTACCAGGCCTTGGCGAACGCCTCCGCGAGCTTGGCCGGGTTCTCGTGGAAGCCCTTCGAGATCGGCCCGTAGACCGGATCCAGCTTTAGCGAGAGGTCCGTCGTCAGCATGATGGGAGCGTGCCGCTTCGACGGGTCATGGGCGTCGGGCACCGTGCCCTGGGCCGACGGGTCCTTCGGGGTCCACTGCTGCGCACCGGCCGGGCTCCTCGTCAGCTCCCAGTCGTAGCGGTACAGGTTGTCCAGGAAGCCGTTGTCCCACTTCGTCGGCTCCGTCGTCCACGCGCCCTCCAGCCCGCTGGTGAGCGAGTCGACACCACTGCCGCTGCCGTACGAGTTCCGCCAGCCGAGGCCCTGCTGCTCGACCGGGCCGGCCTCGGGTTCCGGACCGATGTACTCGGGATCGACCGCGCCGTGGCACTTGCCGAAGGTGTGCCCGCCGACGATCAGCGCGACCGTCTCCTCGTCGTTCATGGCCATGCGCGCGAACGTCTCGCGAATGTCCTTGGCGGCGGAGACCGGATCCGGGTTTCCGTTGGGGCCTTCCGGATTGACGTAGATCAGGCCCATCTGCACGGCTCCGAACGGACCGGTCAGTTCCCGGTCGCCCGTGTAGCGCTCATCACCGAGCCAGGTGTCCTCGGGACCCCAGAAGATCTCCTCGGGCTCCCAGATGTCCTCCCGGCCGAATCCGAAACCGAAGGTCTTGAAACCCATTGATTCCATCGCGCAGTTGCCGGCGAACACCAGAAGGTCGGCCCACGAGATCTTCCGGCCGTACTTCTGCTTGACCGGCCACAGCAGACGGCGCGCCTTGTCGAGGCTCGCGTTGTCGGGCCAGCTGTTGAGAGGGGCGAAGCGCTGGGCGCCGGAGCCGCCACCGCCCCGGCCGTCGGCGATCCGGTACGTGCCCGCGGCATGCCAGCTCATCCGGATGAAGAGCGGCCCGTAGTGGCCGTAGTCGGCGGGCCACCAGTCCTGCGAGGCCGTCATCACCTCGAAGACGTCCCGCTTCAGCGCGTCGACGTCGAGGGTTGCGAACTCCGCCGCGTAGTCGAAGTCCCCGCCCATCGGATTGGCCTGCTCCGAATGCTGGTGGAGAACCTGGAGGTCCAGCTGGTTCGGCCACCAGTCCCGGTTCGTCCTGGGTTGGGTCGCCGCCGGGGCCGGGGAGGGGATCGCTGGGTTTTCGCTTTCGCTGCGGGACACGTACGTCCTTCTTCCTGTCTCGGGGTTTCCCTCTGCTGGCTGCATTCCGTTTTGAGACCGTCTGTCCTGAGTCGGCGTCCGTTATGGTTGCGCACCGCAGACCGCCTCGCCCGAAGGCGTGCCGGTAGACTTCCGTCATCCCGCCGAGCCCGAACTGTGAGCCGAACATGAGTGACCTGCTGGAGAGACTCCGAGGGCGCCACTGGCGCATGACCTCCCAGCGGCGTGTCGTCGCGGAGGTCCTCGACGGCGAACACGTGCACCTCACGGCGGACGAGGTGCACGCCCGCGCGGCCCGGCTGCTGCCCGAGATCTCCCGCGCGACCGTCTACAACACCCTGGGCGAACTGGTCACCCTCGGCGAGGTCCTCGAGGTCTCCACCGACGGCCGCGCCAAGCGCTACGACCCCAACGCGCACCACCCGCACCAGCACCTGGTCTGCTCGGCCTGCGGCCTCATCCGCGACGTGCACCCGACCGGCGACCCGCTGGCCGGCCTCCCGGCGGAGGAGCGGTTCGGCTTCGCGGTCTCCGGGGTCGAGGTCACCTACCGCGGCCTGTGCCCGGCCTGCGCGGCCGGTGCGGCCCGGACTGAATGAGACGCCCGTAGCTGGGCAGGTGCCCTGTGGATCGCCGTGGCGGGGCCGCTTCCAGGTGCCCCGGTCATGAAGTGGAGGCGAGCTGCGCATGACCGAAAGCGCGAGTCCCTACATCTCCGCGGCGCGGGTCACCGTACTCGCCGTGAACCCCGGTGACCCGCCGTTCCGCATCGTGGAGATCGACGGCGAGTTCGTCAGCACCGCCAGGTCCATGACGGACGTGCTGCTGACCGCGGCGGCCAACGGCATCACGGTCCACGACCTCGACGACCCGGACGAGGTCCGGTGGGTGGGCGGCGGGAAGTACCGCTGGAGCGCACGCCCGTTCTGACCCGGCCCCCGGCCCCGTCCGGCAGCTCAGGCCCCCACGTGGAGGTGCGCGGCCCAGCGGGTGGGGGTCAGCGGATAGCGGTCGCGCAGGTCCCGCAGCGTCTCGTTCAGGGCGCGGGCCGCGTCCGCCGTGTCCGCGGGCCGTGTGCCGCCGTGGGTCAGCCGGAGGTAGAAGCCCTCGGCGACGGCGGCGGCCGCACGGTCGACGACCGGCCAGAGCGTACCGATGGCATGCGGATAGCCGGACAGCTGGAACGCGGCCGCGATGTGGACGGCCTCGTCGGCCAGGCGCGGGCTGCTGACCGCCGTACCGCACGCCGAGAGGTAGACCAGCTCCGCCCGCTCCAGCCTGAGCCCGGCGATCTCCGAGACGGTGAGCGGCCGGCTCTCGTGGTCGGCGAGGAGCAGCCGGCCCCGCGAGGGGTCGGCCGGATCGCCCACGCCGTGGCAGATGAAGTGCACCAGGCCGTGGTGTCGGAGACGGGCGCGTACGGCGGCCGCCGTGGCCTCGGCGCCGACCAGGGTGCTGACCTCCCCGTACGGTGCGAGCAGTTCGGCGGTGATGCCCGCCTCGTTGGTGGCCTGGGACAGCGGCGGCGCCCCGGGTGTCCGGGGCATGGCCACGACGAGCGCGGCGGGCACCGGCCCGCCGGGCTTTCGCCGGGCCCGCGCCCGGGAGCGCGAGTGGCCCAGGGCGCGGAGCGTGGTGGTCGTGGAGGACACCGTCCGGTCCAGCAGGGTCGGCGGCAGCAGGTCCGGTGTGCGCGGTGCGCGGTGGCGGCCGGCCGCCTGGAGCGGCAGCCGGGCCAGGAAGCCCACCGGGCACCACCAGATCCGCGGCGGCCCCCCTTCCGGGACGGAGCCGTCGATGCCGAGGTGGTCGAGCACCGGCCCGGCGACGGCGTCCCACAACCACTCCAGCAGGGCGTGCACCTCCTCCTGCGCCCGCTCGCGCGCGGTGAAGTCGCTCGCGCCGGCCGCCGCCTCGACCACCTTCGGGAGGCCGGCCATCCGGTCCAGGGCCTCCTCGGCCACCAGCAGCGGCAGCGGTACGACCTCCACGTGGTGCCCCGGAGCGGTGCCCGGACGCAGAACCAGCGCGTCGGACCGCCGCGGACCGCTGTAGACGAAGACGACGGGCCCCGGCTCGGCCTCCCGGGCCAGCAGTCCGATGGCGGGAGGCCGCAGGAACCCCTCGTGGCCGGGCAGGGAGCGGATGCGCTCCAGCAGGGCGGTCCACCGCTCACCGCGGCGGTACCGCTCCTCGGCCTGCCCTGAACCGGGAGCCGGCGCCACCGGCTCCCGTACGGACGCGGCGCGCAGCTCCTCGTACTCCCGGGCCAGCGCCGGGTGGGTACGCCGCAGCGCCTCGACCTCGCCGTCCGGGCCGGGCAGCGCGTCGGCCTGGAGCCGGCCGCGGCACTGTTCGAGCAGTTCGACGGCGCGCTCGGGCCTGCCCGCCGCCACGGCCGCCTCCGCGGCCGTGTTGGCCAGTCCCGCCGCCCCCTGGAGCAGGTGCTGCCGGTCCCGCCGTGCCAGATCCCGCGGCGCGATCAACGGGATCTGGGCGACGGCCTGTTCCACGGCGGCCAGCGCGGCCGTCGCGTCCCCCCGGGCCATCGCCGTCCTGGCGAGGGCGCCGGCCGCGCTCTGCACGGTGTGCGGTGCGGCGGTGGTCATCGAGGTGATCGTGCGGCAGATCTCCTCGGCCTCGGCGGCCGCCTGCGGGACTGTGCCCGTCGCGGCCTGTTCTTCGAGGGCGCGGGCCAGGAGCAGCAGGAAGCCGTCCTTCCGGTGGGGGGCGTGCGCGGAGGCCGCGGCGCAGGCCGCCCGGGCCGCCGCCACGGCGCCGGGCAGGTCGTCCGGGAAGCCGTCGAGGAGGCCCTCCTCCTCGTGCGTGCAGCGGTGCCGCGTCAGGAGCAGCTCGGCCAGAACCGCCCGGGCCTGGGCTCCGTTCGGATCCTCCGGGGGCACGGCCAGGGCCCCCGGCTCCAGGTAGCCGCGTGCCTTGACGAGCGCCGCCGTGAGCCCGCTCCGCCGGTAGAGGTCCAGGCACGCCTGCCCCGCTTGCAGCCGCAGCGCCGGGTACCGCCCGTCGTCCTCGGGGCAGGCCGCCTCGGCCCGGACGGCGCACATGAACGACTCGGTGGTGCGCGATCCGGCCGTGTGCGCGTCGGTGGCCCGGTCCGCCGCATGGTCGAGTACGCCGCCCAGCTTGGCCAGGGCGAGGGCGCGCCCGATGCCGCCGGCGGGAGCGAGGGCCAGGGCCCGCCGCGCGACCTGCTCGGCCTCGTCGAGCGCGTCGAGATCCTCGCGCCGCTGGTACAGCAGCTGCAAGACGTCCACGAAGGCGAGGAGTTCACCCAGCGGAGTACCGGGCCGGGCCGGCAGGTGTCCGGCGGCCGACGGGCCGGTCAGCCGCCGGTAGAGCTCGGCGCATTCCACCAGCGCGCTCAGCTCGCCCGTGGAGTCGTAGGCGCGCTTGAGGGTCTCGGCGAGGACCAGCGCCGCCTCCGCCGCGGTGCCGGGCCCGGCGGACTCGGCACGGCGCCGGGCCGTGTCCACGAGCTCAGCGGTCGTCTCCCGGTGCCCGGGCCTGCGGGCGCTCAGGTCCAGGGCGCGGTACAGGTTGTCGAGGGATTCGCGGTGTTCGGCGTGGCCGGGGGGCGCGTGCCGGAGGTTCTTGCGGCAGACGGAGACCGCGAGGCGGACCGTCTCGGCGTCGGACGTCGCCTCGGCCAGGTCCACCAGGAACACGGCGAGGTTGTGCCGCCGGCCGGCCCACTGCGGTGCGTCCCGCGCCGTGGCGGCCACGGCCCTGCGCTGCGTGCTCACGGACTCGCGCAGGGCCTGGAGGTCACCGTCGGCCTCGTACAGGGTGTGCAGGTCCTTGGCGAGGTTGTGCAGCCGCCTGCCGTCCCGGACGGGCGGCTCGGACGGCAGGCTGCGCACCGCCCCACGGCCGGCCGCGACCGCCTTGCGCAGCTGGTCGGGATCGCGCGTCCGGTCGTACTGGAGGGAGTGCAGGTGCGCGACGTGGGCCAGCCGTTCGCGGCGGTCGGGATCCGACTCCGGGGACAGGGCCAGCGCGCGGAGGGTCAGGCGCATGCTCTCGCCGAGCGCCCCCTCGTCGCCCGCGCGCAGGTGGGAGTCCAGCAGCAGGCTGGCGAGGTTGAAGAGCACCCGGGGGCGTTCGGGATGGCCGTCGGGACAGCGCCGTACGGCCTCGCGGCTGAGGGCCAGGGCGGTGGGAAGGACCCTGAGGTCGCCGGTGAGGTGCAGCATGCGCTGGAGACCGGTGCCGAGCGCGCACCGCGCCTCCATGCCCAGCGTGTTGGCGTACGGGCTGCCCGGGGGTGTGGCGTCGACCGCTTCGAGCATGAGCTCGAGGCCCAGTTGCAGGGTGGGCCGGTCGCGCAGGCGGTCGTAGCGGTTCAGGGCGGCGAGCCCGTGCCGTCCGAGGGCGGAGATCCGTGCGTGGGGGTCCCGGCGCATCGGCCCGAACGTGCGGGGCAGCCGGGGGAGTCCGCGTACGGCCGCCCGCACCTCGGCCGGGACGAGAGCCGGCAGGAAGGCGTCCGCCCAGGCGTAGAGGAAGAGCGCGGTGCGCCGTTCCCGTCGGCCGTCGGCGCGGCGGGCGCCCGGCAAACGGCGCCGGAACAGGTGGTGTTGCCACAGGAGCGTGGCCAGGGTGTACACGACGTCGAAGTCCGCGCTGTCGGGGTGGGCGCGCCAGCCGGCGGCCATGCGCAGGGCGCGCTCGGCGGCCGCCGGGTCGCACAGCGGGCGGGCGTCCCCGCGCTCCTCGAACAGCGTGACCCGGGCGCGTAGTTCAGGGTATCCGTCGGCCTGCAAACTCGTCACTTTCGGTTATGTGTTCACTGCTCTCGGTGTCTGATCGTCTGTCATCATGACGCCTTGGGAGGTCGGATGTCGGACATGGATCACCGGATCGAGCGGCTGTGCGCGCAACTGGCGGGCGGCGAATTGACCCTCCGCGCCGAGCGGTACGGAGTCGCCGGAGCCTTGGAACGGGTGCTGGGCGCGCTGCGGCAGGGGTCGGATCCCGAAGCGGTGCGCGGGGACCTCGACGCCGTCGACGAGGGCTTCGCGGTGCACGGCATCGACGGCCTGACCACCGGCAGCCGCGCCTACCAGCCCTTGCCGGGCGAAGCCGGCCATCCGGAGCTGCGGGGCTGGGTCTGCCCGGCGCCGCGGCGCTGCGTGCGCTTCGCACCGCCGGGCACCGACGGCGACGGCCGCCCGCCGACCTGCGCGGTGCTGGAGGCCCCGCTCCTGCGGGTCGAGATCCCCCTGTGAACGCCTTCCTCGGCGAGCTCGGCAAGCGGTTCGCCGAGCGCTGGCTCGCCCTGCTCGTACTGCCCGGCGCGCTGTTCGTCGCCGCCGTCACCGTCGCCTCCGTGCTGGGGCACCAGCGTGCCCTGGACGCGGGCGCGCTGGGTGCCTGGATCGACCGGCTGGCCGCCACGCAGGCGAGCGGGAAGACCGGGATCGGCGTGCTCGTGGCGGCCGGCGTGCTGACGGCGGCCGCGGCCGCCGGGCTCGGCGCGTCGGCCCTGGGGTACTTCGTGGAACGGCTGTGGACGGCGGAGGGCCGCGCCTGGCCCCTGCGCCCGCTGGCCCGGCAGCGCAGACGGCGCTGGCTGCGCGCGCAGGAGCAGGTCCGGGTGCGGCGTACGGCGGTCATCCGGTCGGCCGTGCCCCCGAACCGGGCCGACCCGCAGGCGCGGGCGGCCCTGCGCGAGGCGATGGCCCGCTGCGCGCGGACATCCCTGGTGCCGGCCGAACGCCCGACCTGGATCGGGGACCGGCTGCGCGCGGCGGACGTACGGGTCCACCACGCCTACCGGGTCGACCTCACGGCGTGGTGGCCGACGCTCTGGCTGGCCGTCCCGGACAGCACGCGGGACGAGCTGACCCGGGCCCACGCGGCCTACCGGGCCGCCGCGCGGCTGACCGCGTGGGGACTGCTGTACCTGCTGCTCGCCGGATGGTGGTGGCCGGCGGCGCCGGTCGCCGCCGTCACCCTGGCCACGGCCGTGGTCCGGGCGAGAGCCACGGCCGCGGCCCTCGCCCAGCTGGTCGAGGCCGCGGTCGACCTGCACGGCCGGGAGGTCGCCGCGCTGCTCGGCGTCGAGGCCGCGCCCGGCGCCCTCGACGCACGGACCGGAGCCCAGGTCAGCGCCCTGCTCCGCAAGGACGACCTCGTCGCCTTCGACGCCGGCACGCTGGAGTTCGTACCGGAGCAGCCCCGGTTTTAGGCGGCGGGCGACACCAGCAGTTCGGCGGCCGGGCCGGGCAGGCCGGTGGGCCGGGCCGGGACCGGGGTGCGCTGACCCGGCGGGGCCGACGGGGGTTCGGTGTCCGTCAGCAGGGCGATGAGGGCGGTACGGGCACGGGCGACGCGGGAGCGGACCGTACCGATGGGGCAGCCCACGGCGGCGGCCGCCTCGGCGTACGGGAGGCCCAGCAGCTGGGTCAGTACGAAGGCCTCGCGGCGCTCGCCCGGGATCGCCGCCAGCAGTTCCGCCAGCGCGATGCCGTCCTCGAACCCGGGAACACCGTACGGCTGGCTCTGCTCGGCGGCGGTCTGCCAGTCGAACCGGTCCGACAGCCGGGGACGGGCGGCGGCGTGGCGCAGGCTGTCCACGACGGTGCGGCGGGCGATGGACAGCAGCCAGGTGCGGGCGGAGGACCGGCCCTCGAAGCGGGGGAGGGCGGCGAGGGCGCGCAGGAACACGTCCTGGGTCAGGTCGTCGGCGGCCTGCGGGTCCGCACTGAGGTAGGCCACGTACCGCCAGACGTCGCGGTGCAGGGCCCGGACGAAACGGTCCGCCTTCGCGGGGTCGCCGTCGCGGGCGTCGAGGGCCAGCCGGGTCACCGCCGCGTCGGAATCCGGGGTGTGCCGGGCCGGCCGTTCGCCGGCGGGACGGTGCTGGGAGGTGGGCAGGGCAGGAGTCATCGCCACAAGTCCTTAGGCAAGGTGTCCGGCGCCGCGCACGGCGGCGCCGGTGAAGGGGTACGGCCAGGCGGAGCGCATGGCCGATGCCCGAGGCGCGAGGGGCGCTGAGGGAACGCCGTCAGCGCGGGCTCGGGGAACCGGCTGTCACAGGACAGCGGTTCCCGTCGGCGGACCCCGCGAGGTGATGGCGTGGACGAGGAACAGCTGCGGGAGGGCCCGGCCGTGCCGCTCCCGGCGCACGCGGACGCGCGGCGGGAGCGCCGCCGGGGCGAGACCGGCGAGCAGGCGCAGCGGGGCCCGGAGCCGGCCGGCGACGGCGCGCAGGACACGGAAGGCGCCCTGTTCGCCGTAGGCCAGCCACAGTCCGCACAGCAGTGCGGCCAGCAGATGGGCGGCCAGCATCCCGGTCTGTGACATGTCGGCCGGGGACAGGCCCGTCAGCGACATGCCGGCCATGTCGTGGCCGCCGGACGGCATGAGCGCGCCGGCCGCCTCGGACGCGGCGCCGGCCGTGCCGTGCGCGGCGTGGTGCGCGTGGTGGGCGTGCGCGCCCGCGTCCGGCACGGCGGCGGCCACGGCGGCGGCCGGCCGCGCCGGGTGCGCAGGCCGCACGGACGACTGGACCAGGGAGAAGCCCGAGTGGAGCGCGGCCTGCACGGCGACCGTCGCCGTGGTCACGCACAGCAGCCCGCGTTCCCGGCCGGCGAGCGCCCAGGCCGCCGCACCCGTGCCCGCCAGAGCGGCGGACAACGCCCACCAGGGCACGCCCGTACCGGACATGAAGATGTGCCCGACGGCCGCGAGCAGCACGCAGACGGCTGCGAACATCGCAGCCCGTACGGCTCGTAAACAGTGGCCTGGCGTCATGGCGGGTTCATCCTCGCACCAGCTTTCCGGGTTGCGCAGCGGGGTGCGCACTACCTGACAAGTTCTGGAACGCGACCGTGGAGAGCGCCTCGGAGGCCGCTCTCCCGGTGTGGTGCAGGGCACAGGGAAGGACGGGAACCGCACTGCCGGTCCATCCGACTCCCTTCCCGGTCAGCCGAGTTGTGCAACATCCGGGGAAGGGAGACTTCTGTGGCGGCAGAGGGGACGACGGCGGCGAAGGAGTCGGCACCGCGTGCGCGGGACGGGGACCCCCGGAGCCTGACCGCGCTGCTCACCTGCGCCATGGCCTTCTCCATGCTGCAGTTGTTCCTGCTCGGCGCCCTGGGGCCGCGCCTGGTGGCGGAACTGGGCATCTCGCCTACTCTGTTGGGGCTGACGACCACGGTCGGCTTCGGTACGGCCGCCGCGCTGTCCCCGGCCGGCGGCCGGATGGTGGACCGCATCGGGCCCCGGCGTTCGATGGTCCTCCTGCTCGTCACGTCCGCCGTGGCGCTCGCCCTGATCGGTGCCGCCCCCGGCGCAGGCCTGCTGCTGGGCGCCGTCGCCCTGGGCGGAATACCGCAGGCCCTGGCCAACCCCGCCACCAACAAGGCGATCCTGGCGACGGTGCCGCCCGCCCGGCGGGGCGCGGTCACGGGCCTCAAGCAGTCCGGGGTGCAACTGGGCGCGTTCGCGGCCGGGTTGCCGCTCGCCGCCCTCGCGGGCGGTCTCGGCTGGCGGGGCGCCGTGTGGACCGCCTCCGGTGCGGCGCTCCTCGCCGGAGCCTGGGCGCTGTTCGCGCTGCCGGCCGATCCGCCCGCGCCGCGGAGCCCGCTCGGCCGTACGCCGTTCGTCCCGCGCGGGATGGTGGCCTGGCTGGCGGGCTTCTCGCTGTTCCTGGGGGCCGGCATCGCCTCCGTCAACACCTACCTCGCCCTGTACGGGGTGCAGAGCCTGGGGATGGGCCCCACCGTCGCCGGCGCACTGGTCGCCGTACTCGGCGTCGCGGGGATCGCCGGCCGGGTCGGGTGGTCGAAAGCGGCCCGGCCGGGGCGGGCAGAGTGGCTGCCGGGCCTGCTGGCCTGCGGCGCCGTGGGCGCCGCGGCCCTGCTGGCGGCGGCGCTGCTCGCGGGCCCACTGGTGTGGGCCGGCGCCGTCGCGGTCGGGGTGTTCGCCGTATCCGGCAACGCCGTCTCGATGGTGCTGGTCATGCAGCGGGCGGCCCCCGGGCGGGCCGGACAGGACTCGGCGCTCGTCGCCGCCGGGTTCTTCGCCGGATTCGCGGTGGGCCCGCCCCTGTTCGGCCTGCTCGCGCAGAGCGGGAGGTACGGCTCGGGCTGGTCGCTGGTGGCGGTGGAGTTCGCCGCGGCGGGAGCCGTCGCGTTCCTCTGGGCCGTACGAGACCGCCGTACGGGGACGGCGAAGGCGGCGTGAGCGGCGCGAGGGCCGACGACCGGGCCGGCCGCGCGCTGGCGGCCGTCCTCGACCGGGTGACGGTGACCGAGGCCGAGGTGGGATCCCGCTTCCCGCTGTACGCCGACCCGCGGGACGGGCGGTGGACGACGACCGGCCGCGGCTCGTGGACCGGCGGCTTCTGGGCCGGTCTCCTGTGGCTGCGCGCCCGCCGCACCGGCGGCGAAGCGGACCGGCGGGCCGCAGCGGAGTGGACGGCACGGCTCGCACCGTGGACGGAAGCCGACACCGCCACCCGCGGCCTGATCCTCTGGTACGGGACGGCCCTCGCCCTGGGCGACGAGGCGGCCGGGGCCGAAGCGCTCCGGGCGCGGGCGGGCCGGGCCTGCGCGGAGGCCTACGACCCGCGGGCGGGCCTGGTGCCCTGGGGCGACGCGCTCGGCGGCCCGCGCCTGCTGGCCCGCGCGGACGCCGTACCGGGGCTGGTGCCGCTGCTGGCCTGCGCCGGACCCGAGGGGGCCGCCGTGGCGGCGGCCCATCTGCACCGGCACCTCGACCTCTGCCTCGGACCGGAAGGCGCCGCGCACCCCGGGAGGCCGCGGCCCGCCTGGCGGTTCGACCCGGAGACGGGATGGCACCCCTGCGAGGACCCGGCACCGGGCTGGAGCCGCGGCGAGGCGTGGCTGCTGCTGGCCGTGGCCGACGCACTGCTGCGCCCGGAGGTCGCCGGCCACCGGCCGCGGCGGCTCGCCGACGCGGCCGGGCACCTGCTGGAGCGGGCCGGAGCCCTGACGGGACCGCTGGTCCCGCCCCACGAGGCGTCCCGGCCGCGGGGGCCCGTCGACACCTCGGCCGCGGCCATCACCGCCGTCGCGCTGCTCAAACTGTCGCTCGTGCCGGGGCCGCGCGCCGCGGCGTGCGCGGACCGGGCCGCGGCGGTCCTGGACCGCCTGGCCGGGGCCCACCTCACCGCACCGGGCGGCGGACGCCCGGCGGGCATGCTGCTGGACGGCTGCTATGACGCGGCCAAGGGCCTGGCCGTACGCCACGAACTGGTCTGGGGAGACTTCTTCCTGGCCCTCGGGCTGGCCGCCCTCGGCGGCCTGGCCGACCTCAGGCGCGTGTAGCGGGCCCGTAGCCGCGCAGCACCCGGCGGGCCACCGAGGTGATGTGCAGCTCGTCCGGGCCGTCGAGGATGCGGGCCGCCCGCCCGCCCCGGAACAGCGACGGGAGCGCGGTGTCCGGGCCGAGGCCGGCGGCGCCGTGCACCTGGATGGCGCTGTCCGTGACCTGCTGGAGCATCCGGGCGGCGGCGACCTTGGCCAGGCCCACCTCGGTACGGGCGTCCCGTCCGGCCGCGATCAGCGCGACCGCCTCGTGGACCAGCGGCCGGGTGGTGCGCAGCGCGAGCAGTGCGTCGAAGACGTGCTGCTGGACCAGCTGGTGGCCGGCCAGCGGCCCGCGCGACCCGCTGCGGCCGGCGGCGCGTTCACACATGAGGTCGAAGGCGCGCTGGGCCTGGCCGAGCCAGCGCAGGCACCGCAGGGTGCGGCCGAGCGCGAGCCGTTCGCCCGCGATGGCCAGGGCGTCGCCCCCTGCGCCGAGGAGGTGGTCGGCGGGCACCCAAACCCGGTCGAGTTCGATCTCGTACTGGCCGGCCGCCCCGAGCACGGGCAGTTCCCGTACGACGCGGAAGCCGGGGGAGCCGGTCGGCACGAGCAGGAGCGACAGCCCGTCCCGGTCGCCGGGGGACCCGCCGGTACGGGCCATGACGGTGACGAGGTCGGCGCCCGCGGCGCCGGAGGTGAACCACTTGCGGCCGCTGACGCACCAGCCGCCGTCCGCCCGGACCTCGGCCCGGCTGCCCGTCAGGAACGGGTCGGTGCCCGGCACGTCCGGTTCGGTCATCGCGTAACAGGTCCGCAGCCCGCCCGCGACCAGCCGCTCCAGGTACTCCCCGCGCACCCGGGCGCTGCCGTGACGGGCCAGCATGGTGACGTCGAGCAGCGGGGCGGAGCCCAGCGCGGCCGGGCCGTGGTCGCTGGCGCCCTCGGCCTCCGCCAGCCGCGCGTACGCGGGGAAGGACAGCCCGCCGCCACCCAGCTCCGCGGGGAGCGGCAGCGCCCACAGCCCCGCGTCGCGCGCCTCCCCCCGCAGCTCCGTCAGGGCGGCGGCCGCCGCCGGCCCGCCCGCGTCCAGCACCGCCTCGTACGGGATCACCCGCGTACGCACGAACCGCTCGACGCGCACCCTCAACTCGTCGGTGCGCGCGTCGGGTTGTGCCGCCCCGCCGTCCGCGGTGCCTGAATCCGCCACTGCGTCCTCCTCATGCCCATTCCCGGGAACCCGTGGGAACGGCTGTCCGACTCCCTGTCCGAGGAACTGGTCGGGTGCGCACCCTCCCCGGTTCCCGCGATCCGTTCGACCTGGGCGACGGCCACCGCCGCGCCGGGAGAGGAGAGGCATGGCGTCCCCCGCGACCACGCAGACGATCCGGCCGCTCGACACACTGCTCTGTGAGACCTCGGGGGCCGGGAGCGGCCCCCCGCAGATCACCGGCATCGTCGCCGGACACCTGCGGCTGCTCGGCGCCCGCACCCACGGGCCCGCCCCGGCGGACCCCTCCGGCCGCATCACCCTGTCCGGAGGCGGCTTCGAGCCCGCCCACGCCACCGCCGCCTGGTCGGACCCCGGCAGCGGGCTCGTCGACGAGGCGACGGTGCAGGCCGCCACCGGGATCATGGCGGTCCACGGCCGGCGCGACGGCCGTCCGCGCGCGCTGGCCGCCGACTACGCGGCCACGGCCACCGCCGTCCTCACCGTCCAGGGGCTCCTCGCGGGCCTGGTCGGCCAGGCCCGCGGAACCGGGCCCTCCCAGGTCGCCACCAGTGCCGCCCGGGCCGGGCTGCTCGCCGTGTCCCAGTACCTCGCAGCGGCCGGGGCCGACGAGGGAGAGGCCGCCGAACTCGCCCCGGGCGGACCGCCCTTCACCTCGGCCGAGGGGGTCCTGTTCGAGCTGGAGACCCTCGACCCGGGAGCCTGGGCGGCGTTCTGGCGGGCCCTGGAGGCGCCCGCCGCCTCGGTACGCGACGGGTGGCGGCCCTTCCAGTTCCGCTACGCCACCGCCTGCGCGCCCCTCCCCGAAGCCCTCCACACCATCACCCGCTCCCATCCCCTCGCCCGGATCCGCCGGGCCGCGGTGCTCTCGGGCGCCGAGGTGTGCGTCCTGCGCACCCTCGCCGAACGCGCCGGCGAGGCCGACGGGGCCGCCCCCTGGTCCCTGCGGCCACTGGGAGCAGGCACGGGCGGGGCTGCTCCCAGTGGTCCGCCGGGCACCAGACCCGCAGGGCCCGGCCCTTCTCCCGCCCGGCCGCTGGCCGGGCTGACGGTGCTGGAGGCCGGCCGCCGCATCCAGGCCCCGCTGGCCGCACACCTGCTCGGCCTGCTGGGCGCCGAGGTCATCCGGATCGAGCCGCCGGGCGGCGACCCCCTGCGCGGCATGCCGCCCGCCTGCTCGGGGGTCTCCGCGCGCTGGCTCGCCCTCAACCGGGGCAAGAAGGCCGTCGAAATAGACATCAAATCCGGCGCCGACCGGCGGCGGCTGCGGGAGATGGCCGCGGAGGCCGATGTGTTCCTGCACAACTGGGCCCCCGGCAAGGCCGCCGAACTCGGGCTCGACGCCGAGGACCTCGCGCCCGTCAACCCCGCCCTCGTCTACGCCTACACCAGCGGCTGGGCCGACCGGCTCGCGGACGCCCCCATGGGGACCGACTTCATGGTGCAGGCCCGCACGGGCGTGGGCGAGGCCGTCCGCCCCCGGGGCGAGGCCCCGGCCCCCTCGCTGATGACCCTGCTCGACGTGCTCGGGGGCCTGCACGGCGCCGAAGCAGTGCTCGCGGGACTGCTGCTCAGGGAACGCACCGGCCTCGGCGTACGGGTGGACTCCTCCCTCCTCGGTGCGGCCGACACCCTGACCGCCCCCGCCCTGCGCAGGGCCGCACGCGGACAGGACCCCCGGCGGCGCGCCGGATTCCGGCACCCGCTGCCGGCCGCCGACGGCTGGATCGCCCCTGCCGACGAGGCGGCCGTCGCCGCGGCCGCGTACGACCTGCGCCACCTCTCCACGGCCGACGCGGTGGCCCGGCTGCGCGCCCGCGGACTCGACGCCACCGCCGTCACCACCGACCTCGCCGACCTGCACCACGACGCCCGTTTCGCCGGCTCGATCAGCCGTGACGCGCACGGCGCCCCCGCCGTTCCCGACCCCTGGAGCTTCGTATGACCGCGAACAGGCCCGTCCTGCACGACCTGCTGCCCGTCGAACTCCGCCGCTCCTGGGTGGTCGACGGCACCTGCCCCGACCTCGACCTCTACAGCCTCTTCCGGGCCCGTCAGATCGCCGACCTGCACGCCACCGCCGTCCTCGACGCCAAGGGCAAGCTCTGCTACACCGCCCTCGACCGCAAGGTGCGATGTCTGGCCACCGGGCTCAGAAACCTCGGCATAGCCGAAGGCGACGTGGTCGGCGTCCAACTCCCCGACAACCGCAACGCCGTCATCGCCGACCTGGCCCTGGCCGCCCTCGGCGCCATCGCCCTGCCCTACCCCGCCGGCCGCGGCACCCTCGAGGCCGAGAGCCTGCTGCGCCGCGCCGGCGCCGTCGCCGTCATCGCGGCGATCCGGCACCGCGACCTCGACCACGCCGCCGCACTGCACGCACTCGCGAGCGAACTGCCCGGCCTGCGCCACGTCATCGCCGTGGGCCCCGGCACCGCTCCGGAGGGCACGGTCCCCTGGCCGGAACTCATGCGCAGCGACCCCAGCGGTTTCGTGCCCGCCCGCCCCGACCCCGACAGCGCGGCCCGGATCCTCGTCTCCTCGGGCTCGGAGGCCGAGCCCAAGATGGTCGCCTACTCGCACAACGCGCTGGCCGGCGGCCGCGGGAACTTCCTCGCCTCCCTCATCCCCGACGGGACCCCGCCGCGCTGCCTCTTCCTCGTCCCGCTCGCCTCCGCCTTCGGCTCCAACGGCACCGCCGTCACCCTCGCCCGGCACGGCGGAGCCCTCGTCCTGCTCGACCGCTTCCACCCCGAGGCCGCCATCGCCGCGGTCCGTGAGCATGCGCCGACCCACATCCTCGGCGTGCCCACCATGGTCCGCATGATGCTCGAGCGGCTGGACGCGACGGCCGAGCAACTGCCCGCGCCCACCGCGCTGGTCCTCGGCGGAGCCCCGCTCGACGAAACCACCGCGGCCGCCGCCGCCAAGGCCTTCGGCTGCCCGGTGGTCAACCTCTACGGATCGGCCGACGGCGTCAACTGCCATACGGGACTGGCCCATACGGTCCCCCCGACCGACGGCTCGGGCGTGGTGGCCGGCCACCCGGACCCCAGGGTCGCCGAGATCCGCATCGCCGACCCCGACACCCACGCCCCGCTGCCCGACGGCGACATCGGGGAGATCATCTCGCGCGGCCCCATGACACCCCTGTGCTACGTGGGCGCCCCCGAGCTGGACGCCCGCTACCGCACGCCCGACGGCTGGGTCCGTACCGGAGACCTCGGCTACCTCGACACCGACCGCGTCCTGCACGTCGTCGGACGGCTGAAGGACATCGTCATCCGCGGCGGCGCCAACATCAGCCCGGCCGAAGTCGAACGCGAACTCCGCTCGCACCCGCACGTCCGGGACGTGGTGTGCGTCGGCGTCCCCGATCGGCTGATGGGGGAGCGGCTGGCGGCGTGCGTGGTGCCGAAGGGCGGGCAGGCCCCGACGCCGGCCTCCCTCGGCGACCACCTGACCGCGCGGGGGCTGGAGCAGGGCAAGCACCCCGAACGGCTCCTCGTACTGGACGAAGTACCCCTCACCGCGGCGGGCAAGCCGGACCGGGCGGCCCTGCGGGCACGCCTGGCCGAAAGCCTCCCGCAGCCACGGCTCGGCCTACCGGAGGCGGAGCCCCTCGCCCAGGCCGGCTGACCGCCGGGGCGGGCACGGACATGCGACGCGGCCCGGGACGGTCCACCAGGACCGTCCCGGGCCGCGCCGGCGGGGACTCGCGGATCAGGAGCCGCCCATGGCCTTCTTCAGCTCGGCCGCCGCCTTGCGGTACACCGCCAGCAGATCCAGGTCCTCGCCCGGGTAGTTCACGATTCCGACCTGCTTGGCGCCCGCATCGGGCAGCACCGTCCCGGTCGACATGTGCGCGTTGTCCAGTACCAGCGACGGCTTCTTGGCGGAGAGTGCGGCCAGCTGCGCCGGGGTCACCGCCTCCGGGCCGTAGGTGCCCACCGTGGTGGCGCCGGCGAGCTTCGCGGACCAGGCCGTGAAGACCTGGGTGACCACGGAGGGGCTCGTGCCGTCCGGCCAGGCGGCCTGGAGCTCCTTGTTCAGCTTCCCGTACTCCGCGTCGAAGCCGGACTTCCACTGCGTCGCGGCGTCCGTCGTGCCGAAGAGCGCCGCCAGCTTGTCGACTTCGGCCTTGGCCTTGTCGGGGTCGTTGTCGAGGTTCACCTCGACCAGCTTCGCCTTCGAACCGGCGGCCTCCTTGATCTTCGCGGCGTACGGTTCGAAGGGCGCGTACAGCACGAAGTCCGCCTTGGCGACGGCGGCGAGGTCGGAGGGCTTGGGGTCGTAGTCGGGGGCGTGGTGGACCGACTGCGGGACGATCACCTTGACGTCCTCGGCTCCGGCGGCCTTGGCGAAGGCACCCTCCCAGGTGGTGGTGACCACCACCACCGGCTTGCCCGCCCGCGGCGGCGCGCCGTCCGCCGCGGGCGTGGGGGTGTCGTTGCCGCAGCCGGTGACCAGGGCGAGTGCCGCGCTCAGTGCGAGGAGGGAAGTGATACGGACGCGGGTGCGCGCCATGAGCTGATTCTCCGTTCGGGGATGGCGTGGACGGCGAGGACGAGCGCCCCGGCCGTCAGGACGAGTACGGGGCCGGGCGGCCAGTCCAGCCACAGGGCCAGCAGGAAGCCCGTCGCGTTGACGGCCACCCCGATGCCGACCGCCCACAGGGTGATCGACTTCAGCGAGCTGCCCAGTCGGCGTGCGGCGAGGGCGGGGAGCAGGGTCAGGGCGTCCACGAGCAGCGCCCCGGTGAGCTTGATCGCGCCCGCGACGGCGATCGCGACGAGCACCAGCAGGGCCGCGGTCAGGGCGCGTACGGGGACGCCGGAGCACTCGGCGAGCTCACGGTCGTGCAGGAGCAGGCCGATGTCGCGGCGCCGCCACCAGAACAGGCCCGGTACGACCGCGGCCAGCACCCCGAGCACGACGAGGTCGGGCGTGCCGACGGACAGGATCGATCCCCACAGCAGGGCGAAGGCGCCGGAGGCGTTGACCCCGGACACGGCGAGCACCAGCAGCGCGGCGGCGATCGCGAGGCTCATCAGCAGGCCCATCGCCCCCGACAGGCCGTCCGGGGTGCGGGCGAGCGGTGCGACCCCCGCTCCGGCCAGGGCGCAGGCGACGAGCGCGCACAGCATCGGGTCGAGACCGGTGAGCAGGCCGATCGCGATGCCGAGCAGGGCGACGTGCATCATCGCGAACCGGACCGGCATGATGTCGAGCCCGACGATGACCACCCCGATGACGGGCAGTCCGACCGCGGCGAGCAGCAGCGCGAGGGCGGCCCGCTGGACGGGCAGCAGCTGGAGGAGGGCGCCGAGGTCGGCGGTGGCGAGGGTCACCGGACCTCCCGCAGCCGGCCCGCGGCCATCTCCAGCACACGGTCGCAGCGCTCCGCCAGGGCCCGGTCGTGGGTGACGACGACCAGGGTCACCGGCAGCGAGGTGAGGACGTCCGCGGCCTCCGCCTGACCGTCGAAGTCCAGCGCGGCGGTGGGCTCGTCGGCCAGCAGCACCTGGGCCCCGGCGCCGACGCAGCCGATCGCCCGGGCCAGGTACATGCGCTGCAACTGGCCGCCGGAGAGGGTGTGCAGGGGCCGCTCGGTCAGGGCCCCCACCCCCAGCCGGGCGGCGGCCTGGGCCGCGTCCTCGGGTGCGGCGCTGCTCGCGAGCAGTTCGGCCCCCAGCAGGGGGAAGCGGCCGGCCGCGGGCTTCTGCGGGATCCAGGCGCAGGCCCGGCGCCGCCAGGCCCACGCGGCGGGCGAGCCGGTGTCCCGGCCGCCGACCGTGATGGAGCCCGTCACCTGGCGGTGCAGGCCGAGGACCGCACGCAGCAGGGTGGTCTTGCCCGAGCCGTTGGTGCCGGTCAGCGCCACGCGCTCACCGGCGGCGATCTCCAGACTCACGTCGCTGACGGCTTCCACCCGGCCGTGCCGGCAGGCGACTTCCGTCATGCGCACATCCAGCCCGCCCATCCCACGCCTCTCCGCTGCTCCCGGCCGAGTGGAGTACGGGTTTCCGCCTCCCACACGGCAGTAGTCGGACGGCGTGCGACGCCGGTTCCCGGCAACCACCGCCGGGTTCGGCGGACGGGCGGGCGCCGTCCGTCACACGAGGGATCCCACGCGGCCGTGCGCGGGGGAGGGCGCGCGGTTCCACCGCATCCGGGACCAGGGCAGGGCGAGTTCGGCCTGGTCGACCACCGGGTGCGGGGCCAGGTCCGCCAGCCGGGCGACCTGGCCGTGGCGGGCGTAGACGGTGTCCACGTAGCGGTGGCCGGTGTCGGGGGCGATGAACAGGACGGTCCGCCCGGGGCTGCGGTCGCGCTCCCAGCGGGCCGCGAGGTAGCCGGCCCCGGTGGAGAGCCCGGCGAACAGGGCGTGCCGGCGCAGCAGGTCGATGCTGCCGGCGCGTGCCGCGTCGAAGGAGATCCAGTGCAGGACGTCGTACAGCTCGTGCGCGACGTTCCCGAACGGGATGGAGCTGCCGATCCCGGCGATGATGATCTCGGGGTCGGAGACGTGCTCGGCGCCGAAGGTGACGCTGCCGTACGGCTGTACGCCGACGAGTTCGACGCCGGGGTCCTCCTCGCGCAGGTACCGGGCCAGGGATCCGGTCGAGGCGCCCGTCCCGACGCCGCCGACGATGGTCAGGGCCTCGGTGCCGGTCGCGCGCCGGATGCGCTCGGCGATGGAGCGGTAGCCGAGGTAGTGGATGTCGTCGTGGTACTGGCGCATCCAGTGGTAGTCGGGGTGTTCGGCGAGGATCTCGCGGACGCGTTCGACCCGGCGCTTCTGGTCGAGCTTGAGGTCGCTGCACGGCTCCATCTGCTCCAGCGTCGCCCCGAGTCCGGCGAGCTGGGCGCGCAGGGTGCGGTCGACGGTGGTCGAGCCGACGATGTGGCACCGCATTCCGTAGCGGTGGCAGGCCAGGGCGAGGGCGTGGGCGTAGATGCCGCTGGAGCTGTCCAGCAGGGTGTCGCCGCGCCGGACGGTTCCGGTGTCGAGCAGGTGGCGGACCGCCGCGAGCGCGGAGACCACCTTCATGGTCTCGAAGCGGAGGCAGACGAGCCGGTCGTCGAGGCGTATCAGGTCGGGGCGGCCGACCGACTCCGCGAAGTGCTGGTCCATGCGGGAGTTCCTTGTCGTGGAGGACGTGACGGACGTGGAGGGCGTCTGGGGCCCGGAGGTCAGGCGCCGGGCGTGGCGCGGTAGCGGTACAGCCGTGTGGGGTCGGCGCTGAACTGCGAGAAGGGGAAGGGCTCCGCCGAGAGCGCGCTCACGCCCGCCCCGAGGAAGGCGCGGGCCACGGCGCTGCCGCTCTGCGCGTACACCACCAGCGGGATCCCCCGGGACCGGCAGCGGTCCAGGACCGTGTCGAACGAGCCGTTGCTCAGGGTCATTCCGGTGGCGACGACGGCCTCCGCCTCGTCGAGGACCTGGTGCATGTCGGCGGTGACCGGGTCTCCCCACTGGGTGGTCTTCAGGTTGAAGTCGCAGGGCAGGGGTACGCCGCCGCGCTCGCGGATCGCGGCCACCAGCGGGTTGACGACGCCGATGAGGCCGACCTTCGCACCCGCGCGGATGTCGAGCAGCCCCGCGATGGCCGCGTCACGGGCCGCCGCGCGCACTTCCGGGGTCCCGGCCGGCAGGACGAGCGCCTCGGCTTCCCCGGCGTCCACGGCCCGTACGTGCGGGCGGGCTTCGGCGAGGTAGGCGTCGAGCGCCGCCATGCGCAGGGGGCGGGGTGCCTCGCGCAGCAGGACGTCGAGCGGGCTGCCGGAGGCTTCGCGGCAGACGGCCGGGTCGAGCTCGCCCGCTTCGAAGGCACAGCCGCCGAAGGAGCCGCCGAGGCGGACCAGGACGTACTGGTTGAGGTAGGTGGTGTCGCCGCCGGCCAGGCGGGTGCCGTGGTGGATCCAGAACACGCTCGTCGCGACGAGTGCGGAGGGCAGCGGGCCGTGCTCACCGGCGAGCACGGCCGCCGTCAGCGCGTCCACGGTCGGGACGGATGCGAGGGACGAGGCCGGTGAGGTCGGTGAGGTGGACGTGGCGGGTGAGGTGGACGAGGCGGGCGCGGTGGAGGTGCGGGTCATCGGAGGTCCTTGTCAGAGGGCGAGCGGGGTGGAGGGGGAGCGGGTGCGGCGGCGGTAGGCGACCGTGCGGTTGCCGAGGGCGTCGGTGGCGAGTTCGGCGTCGACCTCGAAGACCTCGGCGAGCCGCTCGGCGGTCAGGACGGCCTCGGGGCTGCCGGAGGCGACCAGCCGCCCGTGGTGCATCAGCACCAGCCGGTCGCAGTACCGGGCTGCCAGCGACAGGTCGTGCAGCGCCACCAGGACGGTCTGATCGGTGCCGGCCAGCAGCTCCAGCAGCTCCAACTGGTGTTTCACGTCGAGGTGGTTGGTGGGCTCGTCCAGCAGCAGGCCGTACGGCTGCTGGGCCAGCGCCCGGGCGATGTGGGCGCGCTGGCGCTCACCCCCCGACAGGGCCCGCCAGGAGCGGCCGGCCAGTGCGGTGAGCCCGACGCGGTCCAGCGCGGCGGCGACGACGGCCCGGTCGGCCGCGTCCGGTCCGCGCCAGCGGTCCCGGAAGGGGGTACGCCCCAGGCCGACGATGTCCGCGACGCTCAGATCGCTGTCGGAGCCCGAGTCCTGCTCCACGAAGGCGATGTGGCGGGCGATGCGCCGGGCGCTCCACCGCCGTACGCACGCGCCGTCGTACCGCACGGTGCCCGCGTCCGGGGCGCGCAGGCCCGCGAGGCAGCGCAGCAGGGAGGACTTGCCCGACCCGTTGGGCCCGAGGAGCCCGACGGTCTCGCCCGGGGCGATGTCCAGGTCGACGGCGCGCACCACGGGTGTGCCCGCCACGGACCAGCTCAGCCGTTCGGCCGTGATCCTCACAGCTCACCCCTCTTGCGCAGGACCAGCAGGAACAGCGGGACGCCGAGCAGCGCGGTGATGACGCCGACGGGCAGCTCGCGCGGCGCGAAGGCGACCCGCGCCAGCGCGTCCGTCCACACCAGGAACACCGCGCCCGCCAGCGCCGCGTACGGGAGCAGCACCCGGTGCAGCGGCCCGATCAGGAACCGCACCCCGTGGGGCACGATCAGCCCGACGAACCCGATGGCGCCGACGGTCGCGACGGCCACCGAGGTCAGCACGGCCGTCACCACGAGCAGCAGCAGCCGGGTGCGCCGTACGCCGATCCCCAGGGAGGCGGCGGTGTCGGCGCCGAACGCGAGCCCGTCGAGGGCGCCCGAGCACAGCCAGGCGGCCGCCAGCCCGAGGGGCGTGACGATCGCGCAGACGAGGACCGCGTCCCAGCGGGCGGGCGCCATCGAGCCCAGCAGCCAGTGGGTGACGGCCCGGGTGGTGTCGGCGTCGGCCGAGGCCATCAGGGTCAGCGAGGTCAGCGCGGTGAAGAGCTGGCCCACGACCACGCCCGTCAGCACGATGCGCACCGAGTCCAGGCCGGTCCGGCGCAGCAGCAGGAGGAGCAGGCCGAAGGAGAGCAGCGCGCCGACCAGAGCGCCGCCGGTGACCCCGACCACGCCGGCGCCCACGCCGAGGACCACGACGGCCACGGCGCCCGTCGAGGCCCCGGAGGACACGCCGAGGAGGTAGGGGTCGGCCAGCGCGTTGCGGGTGACGGCCTGGAGCACCGTGCCGCACACCGCGAGCGAGGCGCCGACCAGGGCGGCCATCAGCACCCGTGGCATCCGCAGGTCCCAGACGAGCGAGTCCACCAGCGGCGGCAGCGGTTCGACGGCCAGGCCGAGCCGGCTGCCGAACACCGCGCCGAGGTCGGCCCACCCCACGTCGGCGGTGCCGATGCGCACGGCCCACGCCATGGAGACGGCCAGCGCCGCCGCCGCGGCGAGGAACAGGCCCGCCCGGGCGGGCGCGGACCGGCCGGCGGGGAGTACGGGCGACGGTACTGCGGCTGCCGCGGTGGCCGGTGGTGCCGGGCTGCGGCGGGCCGCCGGGTGCAGCAGGTCCACCGGTCCCGGGCGGGAGGCCGGGTCAGCGGGCATGGCCGAGGTCCCGCATGCCCGTGGCGAGCAGCTCCAGCGCGTGCACGGACCGTACGGACGGGTCGAGTTCGATGCCCGGCACCTCGATGATCTTGTTTCCGCGCACGGCGTCGAGCTTGGAGATCACCGGGTGCCGGCCCATCACCTCGCGCTTCTCGGCGGCGCTGTCGCCCGGCCGGCCGCGCTCGGAGAGGTCGCCGATGACGATGAAGTCGGGGTCGCGCTTGGCGACTTCCTCCCAGGAGACCTCCGGCCAGTCCTCGTTCACGTCGTCGAAGGCGTTCCTGGCGCCGACGATCCGGCTCATCTCGCTGGGCAGGCCCGTCTTGCCGGCCACGTACGGCATGCCGTTGAAGACGGAGTAGAGGTAGACGACGGTCGGCTGGTCCTTGACCTGGGCGGCCGTCTCCCCGGCCTTGGCGACCGCGGCGCGCTGCGCGGCGGCGAGTGCGGTGGCGGCCTCGTCGGCGCCGAAGGCCCTGCCCAGGTTCTCGTAGTCGGCGAAGAGCAGGTCGAAGGCCGTCTTCCCGGGCTCGTTCTGCTGCGGGCAGTCGACGGCGCTGACGAAGGTGGGGACCTTCAGGGCCTCCAGTTCCTCGCGGGTGCCGGCCCGGTCCTTGGTGTAGAGGTCGCCGGAGCCGGCGACGACGAAGTCGGGGGTGGCGGAGCGCAGTTGCTCGCTGGTGGCGATCTTCGGAGCGATGACGGGGACCTTGGCGTAGGCGTCCTGGTACTTCGCCGGGATCTTGGTCTTGAGGTTGGCCGTTCCGGCCATGCGCTCCTGGAGTCCGAGCTCCAGCAGGATCTCGGTCGAGGCCTGGTCCAGGGCCACGGCGCGTCGGGGTGCCCGGTCGAAGGCGAGCTGCCGGCCGCAGCTGGTGAGGGTCGTCGCCTTGGCCGGGGCGGTGGCCGCGGCCTTGCGGTCCGGGGCGGAGCGGTCGGCGGCGGCCGAGCACCCGGCGGTCGCGAGGACGACGGTGAGGGCGATACCGAGGCGGGCGGGATGACGCATGGGTTCTCCGGTCTGAGAAGAGCGTGGTGCTGGTCGCGGGGCAGGAGTGCCGCGTGCCAGACAGTACCGTAATGGTTATCATGTTCAATAACTACTCCGGGGGTGGCGCTTTTCCGCCCGGCCGCCGCCGCGCCGTTCGGCGGCGCCGGCCGCAACGGCGCCGAACGCGCGGCGCGTTGGCGCCCCGCCCGCCACCCGGCCCGTCCGACCGTGAACAAGACCGTGAACAAGGGAGCAACACCCCGTGGCGACTCCATCCACGCCCGCCCCGGCCCCGGCCGAGGCCGATCCGACCGATCCGCCCCCCGCGCCGTCCGTCCTGCGCGATGTCGCGTTCCTCCGCCTTTGGGCCGGAACTACCGCCTCCGGCCTGGCGACCTGGGCGCTGCCCTTCGTCCTCGGCCTGGCCGTGCTGCACCGCGAGCTCGGCCCCGCCGCACTCGGCCTCGTCCTCGCCGCCCGCACCGCCGGCTTCCTCGCCGCCGTCGCCGTCGGCGGTGTGCTCGCCGACCGCCACTCCCGCCGGGCGGTCGTCCTCTGGTCGGCCCTGGCGGCCGCCGCGGCCGCCCCGCTCCTCGCCGCCGGACTCGGCCGCTCCGTCCTGCTCATGACCTGCGCCGCGGCCCTGGCCGGCGCCGGCCAGGGCGCCTGCCGCCCCGCCTTCCAGGCACTCACCGCCGAGGTCGTGGCCCCGGAGCGCAGGCAGCAGGCCAACGCCGCCATGACCCTGGCCGTCCGCAGCTCCACCCTGGCCGGACCGGCACTGACCGCCCTGCTCGCGGCCTTCCTGGACGTGTGGACCCTGCTGCTCGGCATCGGCCTGCTCTGGCTGGTCGCCGCTCTCGTACCGGGCCGCGGCGGCGCCACCCCCGCCGCCGCTCCGGAACCCGCCCGACGGGCCTCGTTCCGCGCGGAGTTCGTGGACGGCATACGCGAGGCCCGCCGGCACCCCTGGTTCCTCGCGGGCCTCGCCGCGCTCACCGCGGTCATCGCGCTGGGCTACTCCGCCACCAGCGTCGCCCTGCCGCTGATCAGCCGGGACCGCTACGGCACGGAATGGGTGCTGGCCGCCGCCGTGACCGCGTACACCCTCGGCGCCCTCGGCGGCGCCCTCGTCATCGCCCGCTGGCGGCCCCGCGCCCAGGGCTGGGCCGCGTTCGCCGGCCTCGCCGCGTACGGCTTCGCACCGCTGAGCCTCATGCTGCCGCTGCACCCGGCCGCGGTGATCGCCTCGTACGCCGTCGCCGGCATCGGGATCGAACTGTTCAACGTGCCCTGGTTCACGGCCACCCAGCGCGAGGTCGCCCCGGACAAGCTCGCCCGCGTCTCCTCGCTGGACTTCCTGGTCTCCTACGGTCTGGCCCCGCTCGGACTGGCCCTCATCGCCCCGGCCATCTCCGCCTTCGGCGTCACCCCGGTCCTCGCCGTGTGCGCCGCGGTCTGCTTCGCCGTCCCGGCGGCCGCGGCCCTGGTGCCGACCGCCCGCCACTTCGCCCGTCCCCCCGCGGCGGCCGACTGACCGGCGCGCCCCGGCCGTTCTGGGCTTGGGGCGAGCGGGCGCGTGCGGCGCGGCAGGGCTCGGCGGCGGCCGGTCCCGGCCACCGCCGAGCCCGCGGATGATCGACGTGTTCCGCCGGACCGGCCCGGCAGGAGACACTCGCCCCATGGCATCCGAGTACGACGTGACCTCCGAGCCCGTACGGGTCAGCCGTAGCGGCGCGGTGACGACCATCAGCCTGAACCGGCCGCACGTCCGCAACGCGGTGGACCTGACCACCGCCACCGCGCTGGCCGACGCGTTCCGTGCCTTCGACGCCGACCCGGAAGCGGCCGTGGCCGTGCTCCACGGCGAGGGCGGCACCTTCTGCGCGGGCGCCGACCTGAAGGCCATCAGCGAGGGCAACGGAAACCGGGTCGCCGCGGACGGAGACGGCCCCATGGGCGTCTCCCGGATGCGGCTCTCCAAGCCCGTCATCGCCGCGATCAGCGGACACGCCGTGGCCGGGGGCCTGGAACTGGCCCTCTGGGCGGACCTCCGAGTGGCCGACGAGACCGCGGTGTTCGGAGTGTTCTGCCGCCGCTGGGGCGTGCCCCTGATCGACGGCGGCACGGTCCGGCTGCCCCGGCTGATCGGCACGAGTCGGGCGATGGACATGATCCTCACCGGCCGGGCGGTCGATGCCGCCGAGGCCCTCCACATCGGCCTCGCCCACCGCGTGGTCCCGGCCGGCCAGGCGCTGGCTGCGGCCCGGGAACTCGCCGGACAGCTGGCGGAGTTCCCGCAGACCTGTATGCGCCACGACCGCATGTCGGTGCTCGAACAGGAAGGCCTCGACGAACCCGCCGCCCTCGCCGTCGAGTTCGGCCACGGCACGGTCTCCCTCGCCGCCGACGCCGTGACCGGGGCCGCCCGCTTCGCCGCCGGATCCGGCCGCCACGGCCTCGCCGCCGGCCCCGCCTGACCGCAGGGCAGCGTGCGGACGGCGCGCCGGGACCGCTCATCGGGGGAGGCGGCCGGTTCGCCTGCCTAGGGTGGACACCGGAGCCATCGGCGCCGGCAGGCCCGAGGTGAGCACGAGGAGTCCGACATGCCCGAAGCAGGCGCAGCCGCCGAAGACGTGGAGGTGCTGATCGTCGGCGGTGGGCCGGTCGGGCTCACCGCCCGGGTGCTGCTGGAACGGTGGGGCGTACGGACGCTGCTCGTCGAGAAGCACCGCGAGCTGTCCCCCTTCCCCCGGTCCCGGCTGGTCAACACCCGCTCCATGGAGATCTACCGCCTGCTGGGCCTCGCCGACGCCATCACGGCCGGTGCCTTCGCCCCGGAGTTCGGCCGCGTCCGCTTCCGCGACACCCTGCACGACGGCGACTTCGCCACCGCGGAGATGGTGGGCGTCCACGCGCCGATCCCCGAAAGCCCCGCGACCGGGGTGGTGACCTCGCAGGACCGGCTGGAGCCCGTCCTGCTCGGCGCGGCCGACGCCCCCACGCGGTTCGGCGTCGAGCTCGTCGACCTGGCGGAAGAACCCGGCGGCGTCGTGGCCGTGCTCGCCGACCGCCGGAGCGGCGTCGAGACCAGCGTCCGCGCCCGCTACGTACTCGCCGCCGACGGCGCCAACTCCACCGTCCGGCAACGGCTCGGCATCGACACCAGCGGCCCCGGGGCGATGACCGGCTTCACCACCGTCGTCTTCGACGCCGATCTCAGCCGCTGGCGCGCGCGGCAGCCCGCCGGGGTGTACTTCACCGCGCACGGAGCGTTCGCCCCGCTCTACCCCGAAGGCGACCGCGGAACCGGGCCACCGCATGCCCCACCTCTGGCTCGCACCCGGCCGCTCCACGCTCGACGCCTTCGGCACGTGGTTCACGCTGGTCACCGCGGATCCCGCCCACTGGGAGCGGCGGGCCGCCGGACCGTGGCCCCTGCACGTCGAGCCCCTCACCGGCGAGCAGGCCGGGCGGTACGGCCTCTCCCCGCGGGGAGCCCTGCTCGTCCGGCCCGACGGATACATCGGCGCCCGCTGGACCGGCCGCCCGCCGGGAGACCCGGCCCTGCGGGACGCGCTCGCCGCCGTCACGGGCTCGGCACCTCCACCGCCCCCGGCCACTCCGGCGACTCCGGGGACCGGGGCCTGACGCCGGACCGGCCCGGTCAGCGCCGGTGCAGGGTTTCCAGGGCCTCGACGAGGATGCGCGGGTCGTGCCCGCCCTTGTAGACGGCCGGGGGCTTCTTGTCGAGGTGGAGCAGCCGGGACACCGCGGTCCAGGCGGTGCGTACGGAGTACTCGACGGTGAAGACCACGTCGTCGGGGACCTCGGCGTACTGGCCGATGAACGCGAGGTTGGTGGAGCCCGCGGGGACGACCTGAGGGCGGTCGCCCGCCTTGCGGACCAGGAACTGGCTGGTGATGTACGGCATCATCGCGGGGATCACGACGGATCCGTCCAGGATCCGCTGCCGCTCGGCGAAGGGCAGGTGCCGGAGCACCTCGTCGAGGATCTCGCGGCCCGTGCACGCGGACATGGGCTTGCCGACGAAGTCGCCCTGCCGGTCGGGGAACAGGGCGTAGCCCCACCATACGAAGGTGTCCTCGGGCTGCTCGCGGAAGTGCGGCTGGTGGTTCAGCACGATGGTCAGCAGCCAGCTGGACTGCTTGAAGGTGATCAGGCCGCCCTTGCCCGCCTCGCTGCCGCTGAACTCCTCCATCAGTTTGAAGAAGAGCGGGTCCTTGGTGGTGACCGTGAAGGACTCCCAGGTCGAGTCCTTCACCGAGGAGTTGAACACGTTCGGATCGCCCAGTCCGGCTCCGGGCCGCTTCGCGGCCAGGGTCTCCCACAGCTGCCAGGCCCCGCTGGAGGAGGTGGTGTCCAGGGCCGGGGCGGTGTCGGTGGAGCCCAGGGTGGAGTTCGCGGTCATCGAGCCGTTGGTCACCAGCACCAGGTCGTCCGGACCGACGGCCGTCTCGCCGGCGGCCCTGCCGTGCTCGGTCGTCCCCGTCTTCCCGGTGCGCTCCCAGACCAGGGCCTCCACCGTCAGCCCGTCGCCGTCGGCCAGCCGCAGATCGGTCACGCGCGTGCCCAGCTCGACCGTGACGCCCTGGGCGGTGAGCCAGGCCAGCAGCGGGCGCACGATCGAGTCGAACTGGTTGAACCGGGTGCGGTAGATCCCCGACATGGTGTCGAAGGTCTTGAACAGGTGGACGAAGCGGTTCAGGTAGCGGCGGAACTCGATCGCGCTGTGCCAGGGCTCGAAGGCGAAGGTGGTGCACCACATCGCCCAGAAGTTGGTGCTGAAGAACTCCTCGTGGAACAGGTCCGAGATGCGCTTGCCGTCCAGCAGCGCCTCGGGAGTGGCCACGCACTTCACGAGTTGCAGGCGGTCGCGCTCGGTGAAGGTCATCGAGTGCGCGTCGATGATGTTCCCGTGCCCGTCGACCAGGCGGGCCCGGTCGTCCCAGGCGAAGTCCTCGTGGAAGGCGAAGGTGTCCTGGGTGACGGAGGTGGCCGGGTCGTCCAGTGAGGGGATGGAGGACAGCAGGTCGTAGGTGCAGTCGAAGTGGATCTCGAACATGCGGCCGCCGCGCATGGTGTACCCGGTCTCGGGTGAACCCGCCGCGTCCAGGCTCCCCCCCTCGCGGTCCTGCTCCTCCAGGATCACGATGTCGCGTCCGGCGAACCCGCCGTCGCGGATCAGGAACGCCGCCGCCGCGAGCGATGCGATCCCACTGCCCACCAGATAAGCCTTGGCCACAGCCATCCCTCGTTCCCTGGGCTGAAAACAACCCTTCACGGGTCCCCTGAACCGCTCGGCCCGACACCGGGAAGGGCCCCGGATCCCCGGTTCGGACCAGCCCGACGGCCCCGTGACCCTCGGTGACGGCATACGGGCAGTGCGTGGGCGCGGCCGACCGGGGAGGCGGTGGCACGCCGACCGGCAGACGATGGAACCGCGACCGCGGAACGCAGGGCCGGAACGCAGAGCCGGAACGCAAGGCCGGAACGCAGAGCCGGAACGCAAGGCCGGAACGCAGGGCCGGAACGCAGGGCAAGGAGACCGCGGCGTTGGATGCGGGTGCCAGATGAACGAGCACAACGCGGTCGACGAGCTGATCAGCAGCGCCGCACAGGCCGCCGGCGGATGGCTGGGCGCGCTGCCGGTGGCGGTCGTGGCCACCAGCGCCGACGGGACGATCGTGCGCTGGAACCAGCTGGCTCAGGAACTGCTGGGCCACGCCCCGCAGCAGATGCTGGGCCGCAACATCGCGGACCTGCTCCACCCGGGAGCCGACCGCAGCCTGGGCCGGTCCCTGTGGGAGGCCGCGGCCATGGGGCGGGGCGTCATGGGCACGGTGACCGCCTGGCACCGCGACGGGCACCCGCTCGAGGTGGAGATCTGGGCCGCTCCGGTGTCCGACCGCCAGCACGGCGCGGCCACGGTGCTGGTCTTCGCCGCGGACGCCCACGCGGCACGGCGCATCCGGGGTTCGTCGGCGGTGTGGGACGGCCTGTTCGCCCGCTCCCCGGTCGGCATCGCCATCCTCGATACACAACTGAGGTTCCTCCAGGTCAACGCTGCTCTCGAGGCCATGAACGGGCTGCCGGAATCGGCGCACGTGGGCCGCCGGCTGGCCCAGATCCTGCCGGAGGTGAACGCCCAGGAGATGGAGGACGCCATGCGGCAGGTCCTGGAGACCGGGCGCCCCGTCCTGGACCGCCGCCGGGTCGGACGGACACCGTCCGAACCGGACCACGACCGGGTGTGGTCGTGTTCCTACGTCCGGGTGGAGGACCCGGCCCGCATGCCGATCGGAGTCATCGCCTCGCTCGTCGACATCACCGAGCAGCAGCGCGACCACGTGGAAGCCGAAGCGGGACGGCGCCGGCTGGCCATGCTCAGCGAGGCCAGCATGCGGGTCGGATCCAGCCTGGATCTGGAGCGCACCGCTCAGGAACTCGCCGATCTCGCCGTGCCGCGCCTGGCCGACGCCGTCACCGTGGACGTCCTTGACGCACTGGCACAGGGCGACGACCCCGGCATGGGCCTGACCGGCGGGGTCGCCCTGCGACGGCTGGGCAAGGCTCCGCTGTCCGGATCCCGGGTGACCGACATCCTCGACCCCCTCGGCCGCACCCTCACCTTCCCCGCGGCCGCCCCCTACAGCCAGTCCCTCGCGGCCCGGCAGCCCTACCTCATCGCCCGCCTCGACGAGCAGGCCGACGCCCCCGCCGCCCGGCACGCGCCGCAACCCGCCCACCTGGTCTCCGTGGGCGTGCACTCCTTCATCATGGCGCCGCTGGTGGCAAGGGAGTCGGTGCTCGGCGTCGCCACCTTCTACCGCACCCGCCCGATCGGGCCCTTCGGCTCCGAAGACGTCACCCTCGCCGGTGAGCTCACGGCCCGCGCCGCCCTCAGCATCGACAACGCCCGGCTCTACCAACGCGAGCACGAGACCGCGGTGATCCTCCAGCGCAGCATGCTCCCGCAGCACATCACCCCGCCCCCGGGCATCGCCGTGGCCCACCGGTACCTGCCCGCGAGCGACGTCAACGAGGTCGGCGGGGACTGGTACGACGTGCTGTCCCTGGCCGGCGGCAAGGCGGGGCTGCTCATCGGCGACGTCATGGGCCACGGCATCGCCGCCGCCGCGGTCATGGGCCGGCTGTCCGCCTCCGTACGGGCCCTCGCCCGCCTCGACCTCCCGCCCGTCAGCCTGCTGCACCAGCTGGAATCCACCCTCGCCGATCTGGCCGAACCGATGCTGGCCTCCTTCCTGTACCTCGTCTGCGACCCGGCCACCGGGCACTGCACCGTCACCCGGGCCGGACACCCGCCGCCCGCCCTCGCGCTCCCCGACGGCACGGTCCGCCTCCTGGACACCCCGCCCGGTGTCCCCCTGGGCGTCGGGGGAGTCGCCTTCACCCCGACCGACATCGAGGTGCCGCCGGGCAGCCTCCTCGTGCTCTACACCGACGGCCTGATCGAGGCCCGCGGCCGCGACATCGACGAACGGCTGGCCGAGCTGACACAGTTGCTCGCCGACCCCCAGCGCCAGCTGGACCACGTGTGCGACTCCCTGATCACCCACCTCGTCCCGGCGGCGGCCGACGACGACATCGCACTCCTGGTCGCGCGCGTCGGCGGCTAGGTCGTCTCTTTCGGATCTTGCCTGACCCGCGCCGTCTGGCACCGCGCCTCGCCGCGTTGTCGGGGCGCCCAAGTACGTCCAGTACTCGGGCGCCCCTCCGCCTTGCGATGCACGGCGCCAGAC
>NZ_JBHXNP010000068.1:0-49845 GCF_042719495.1 Streptomyces sp. NPDC058525 | reverse complement strand
CCCCTTTTTTTATGCCCCGCCCACCCCCGAGACCTACCCCCCCCCACTCGTCGGCAGCGTCCGCTGGGTATACGAGACAGCCCCCCCCCCCGGAGCATGCCTCGGTCCCGGACCCCCGCGGGGGTCCGGGACCGAGGCATGGAACGGGACGAGCTGAGCCGGTTGCGTCAGCTGCCGACGAGGGTGCGGCCGAGCAGCGGGAGCAGGCGGTCCCAGTGGCGTTGCAGCGCGGCGGGGTTGAAGGCGTCGGTGTCGGACATCGTGAAGCCGTGGACGGTGCCGGGGTAGATCTCGGTCGTGTAGCCGACGCCCGCGGCGTCGAAGGCCTTGTTGAGCTCGGCCAGGGCCTCGGGGGTCAGATCGCCTTCGGCGAGACCGAGGTGGACCTGGGCGGTGAGCTCGGAGACCAGGCGGTGCGGGCTGTCGGGCGCGTCGGTGACGAGGAAGCCGGGGTGGAATCCGGCGACGGCGGCCACCCGGTCGGGGTAGGCCGTTGCGGTGCGCATCGCCAGGGCGGCGCCCAGGCAGTAGCCGATCGTGGCGACCGGTCCCTCGGCGACCTCGGGTTGCGCGGCAAGGAAGCGGAGGTAGGCGTCGGCGTCGCGCAGGACGCGTTCGGTGCTGTGCTCCTGCACCAGGGGCATGAGCCTGGCGAAGAGCGCGGGCCGGGCCTCTGCTCCGATGTGCTCGGGAAGTTCGACCACCGGTGCCGGACCGTGCCGGTAGTAGAGGTTGGGGACGAGCACGTAGTACCCGTGCCCGGCCAGTTCGCGGGCCTTGTCCTCCAACTCGGGCCGCGCTCCGAAGGCGTCCGGGTACAGGAGCACCCCCGGGTGCCGCTCGCCATGGTCGGGGAGGGCGGCGAAGGCGTCGGCCTGGCCGTCCGCGGTGGGAATCTGCAGTGTCTTCGTGGGCAAGATCTTCCTTACGTGGAGTCGCTCAACCGTCCGTCGCACCAACGCTTTCGACGCGAACGAACATTCCTGACCCCGCGCACCAGTTGGACCAGTTGACCACCTGGTTGAGGATGCCGTCCCACGTACGGCCGTTGTCCCGCGACCGGTCCATGTAGTGCGAGAAATTGCCGGTGTACACGTTCCCCCATGTTCGGGCGTACTCGTGGCGGTCCCCTCCCAGCAGCTCCGGCGGCTGGTGGTCGCCCGCCCGTTCCTTCACCCCCGCCCGCGGCCGCTCTGCGCTGCTGGCGGGGCGTGGCGTGGGGCTTCGCGGGGCCGCCGTGCGCATGGCGGTGGTCCCGCGGGGTGCGGTCGTAGGCCGCGCGGAAGCTGCGGCTGAACGACGCGGGGTCGCTGAACCCCCAGCGCGCCCCGACCGCGTGGACCGGCAGGCCGGCGAGCCGCGGGTCGACGAGATCGGCGGAGCAGCGTTCGAGCCGGCGCCGGCGGATGGTCGCGGACACCGTCTCCCCGCGGTCGGCGAAGAGCCGGTGGAGGAGCCGTACGGAGATGTGGTGGCGGGCCGCGACCACCTGCGGCGAGAGGTCCCGGTCCGCGAGGTTGTCGTCGATGAAGGCGTCGATCCGGCCGAGCAGCATGCGGTGCCGGGCCGGAGGCGGCAGGGTGTCCGCGGCGTCGATGTGGTGCGCGAGGAAGGCCGTCGCCAGGTCCGCCGTCATGACGCCGATCCGGCGGCCGTCCGCCTCGCTCAGGTGCTCGGCCTCCTGGACGACGGAGGTCAGGTACCGGGCCAGAACCGCCCCGACGCCCCGGTCCGACACCAGACCGCGCGCGAGCAGCCCGTCCACCCGGGATTCCGGGAGGGCGACCAGGGAGCGCGGCAGGTGCAGGACGATCGCGTCGGACGGTGCCGCACCCGGTCCGCCGACCGGGGCCCGGCTGTGGGAAGGGGTGGACGAACTCCACAGGTTGAAGTCCCCTGCCGACAGGGCGGCTTCGCGGCCCGCCTGGGAGACCTGGAGCGATCCGGTGAGCAGGAGCGTGAGTTCGTACGTCTCCGGGTCTGACCGGCGGATCAGCCGGTCGGTCCGCTCCGAGCTCATCGCGGGAAAGGACATCCTCGCGATCCTGACGTCGTCGAGGGGCAACAGGCCCATGCTGACCCTGAAATCGGCCGGATGGTCGGCCGTCACCCGGGTCGGTCCGGCCCCCTTGCTGACCATGTCGCGCCACCACTCGAACCGGTGCTCGGCAGGCAGGTCCCCCGCGTCGAAAACCGTGAAGCCCATGTGCCCCTCCCCCAAACGGCAGGGATCCACCGTTGGGGGGCGGTTCGGAGGGCGTCCATGCTGCCGGACCGCCGGGTGGCCTGATACGGCACACCCCGGCAGCGGCGAGCGGAAGCGGGGCGTGGGACGGCCCGGCTCGGAGGAGCCCGTGCCGACGCGGAAGCGGACGCGGGCGGGAGGGTGTGCCGGGGGGCGGGTCCGGCGGGGCGATTCGGCGCGTTCGTACTGTTCGGGGTGCGGCCCGTGGCGGGCGTCGTGGCCGCGTCACGGGGTGTCCGCCCGGGCAGCAGGGCGGCGGTGCCCGCGTCGACGACGGTCCTGGGAGCGCCGCCGGGAGACGCGGCCGAGTCGGTCGCCTCCCCGGGGAACGACCAGGCAGGCCGCCACCCGCCGCCGACCGGGACCGCGAGCAGGACCGGCCGGCCCAGCGCCACGCCCGGGCGGGCCGCGGCGGCCACGGCCGCGGCCTGCTCCTCTCCGACCTCGACGGGTGCGAGCTGCAGGTCCGGCTCGTCCACGGCGGCGAAGGACACCGCGGCCCCGGAGCGATCGACGACGATGTCGAGCCGCATCGGCATGAGGACCGAGTCCACCGTGCGCCGCCACGAGAAGACCCGGCGGCCGGTGTCGCCCAGGGCCCACGACGTCACCTGCGCGCCGTCGGCCCACGGGAAGTGGGCTCGCATGAACTCCTCGCCCCCGCGCTGCTGTTCGGCGGGTCCGCCGCCGGCCCGGGCGCCCTCGTCCTGGTCCTCCTCCACGCTCCGGGTTCCGCTCAGCGGCTTGAGGCCCGGCCAGGAGAACTCGGTGTACCCCTGGCCCGAGGCGACCACCACGGCCTCGGGCACCGGGTCGGTCCTGCGCTCCACGCCGGTGACGGGGATGCCCGCTCCCCACAGTGCCCGGGCGGCCTGCTCGGCCCGGGCGCGCTGCTCGCCGGAGAGGGCGTCGGCCGGCGGAGCCGGGGGCGCCGTGGACCCCGTACCGAGCTGCGAGCCGAGGGCCACGGCGAGGACGGCGCAGAGTCCGGTGACGGCCAAGAGGACGCGGCGCGGTTTCCGGCGCCCGGCGGGCGGTGGGGCCGCCTGGGCGCCGGGGGTTGCGAGGAGGAGGGGCCGGCTCATGCCCGCGCCTCAGCAGAGGGTGACCGGGGGGACCTGGTAGCGCGTCCCGCCGGAGTCCATGAAGCCGACGACCGCCGAGCAGTCGCCGTAGTAGGAGGTGCCCCAGGTGAAGTAGCGGGTGGTTCCCTTGGATTGGGTGAAGGCACCTTGGTCCATCCAGGTACCGCCGCGGTTGTAGTGCCCGAACCGGGCGGTGATGGTGGAACCACCGGTCTTCTCGTACGAGTTGCTCACCTGGGCCCGGTCGGCGGCGTCGCGGTTGGCGAGCTGGGTGCAGAGCACGCCGTTGCTCAGCCTGGTGCAGGCGACGGTGCGGGCCTGGGCCGGGGCGGCGAGGCCGACGGTGGTCAGGGCGAGGGCAACGCCGACGAGGGCAGGGGCGATCCTTGGCAGGGGGCGCACGCCCCGGGGCCGGCATCACCCGAACACCACGATGCGTAGCGCTGGTGATGCGTGGCGTGACTCCGCGTGCCAGCGTGGTCGGGAGGAATCCACACCCCCACGCATCGAGGAGTGGCCGTCATGGGCGGTATGAAGGACAAGCGCCAGGAGCCGGGCAAGGGCCGCGAGGAGCAACGGCGTCCGCAGGCGCCCGGCCAGGACCCGGTCCACCCCGAGCCCGGCACGCCCTCCCGCAGCGGCAAGAGCCCCGAGGAGATCAAGCGGCCCCGCGAGGACGACCCGCTCCGCGACGAGCGCGACCTGCGCGACGACGACTTCTGACCCGCAGCGCACGCCGACACCCCCGTACGCAGAGCCCGGCCGGGCCCGTAGTCACCCGGCCGGGCTCTGTCCTGCCGCGTTCACCCACCCCCCGCGGCGGGCACCGCCATCTGCATGCTTTACAGTTCAACCACCACCCGTGGTACGCCTGCGGCCAAGCAGCCGTACCACGGGTCCAGCACACCACGGCCGCCGAAACGCCCCCGTACGGCGGCCCTTCGAGGGGGCTGGCGCCCCACCCCGTGCGCGCCAGCCCCCACCCATTCCGCGGGGTGCGTGGCGCGGCCGCGCCCCGGTCAGGCGTCGGGCGTCATCGCGCGCAGCCGGTCGGCCACGCCGTACACGGTCAGGCGCAGGGCCCGGATGTCCGTGATGAGGGCACGCCAGGGTGCGAAGGCGGTGTCCACCTCCTTGCCGGAGGCCCTGATGTAGGCGACGGCGACGCCGTAGCCGAAGTACTCGTTCCTGGCCGGCAGCGGCCGTACGAGAACGAGCTGCTCCAGCAGCGCGGCCGCCCGCCAGTACGCGTCGGGTTCGTCGGTCTCGAGCGCCGGGGTGTTCACGCGATGCCGGGCGACCGCGGCGACGAGACCCGAGTAGTCCAGGACCCCCAGCTCCCGGCCCAGGATTTCCTCCTGGCGGTCGAGGAGCCAGCGGAGGTCGATGTGCAGATCCAAGATCAGGCCGCCCGGTGCGTCTTCGCGGACGCGGGCAGCCCGCCGAACTCGGCGTCGAAGGCCTCGGCGATGCCCGGCCGGCTGACGGCTTCACGGAACGCGGCGGTGGCCCGGCCGAGGGCGAGCTGGTTCTCCTCCTCGATGGCCAGCTCCGCGAGATACGCCCGCACGCTCTTGCCGCGAGCGGCGGCGAGGGTGGCGAAGCGGTCCCGGGTCTCCGAGTCGATCTTTACGGTCGTGTCTGCCATGCCCTGAGTATGCACCCATGAATACCTACGTGAATACCCCGCGAAAACCCGGGTACGGGAGTGGACGGCGCCGTGCGCGAGCGCCCCAGGGGCGCGCGAGGGCCGGCGCGGGCACACTGGCAGGACGACGAGTGCAGCAGGGAGGCCGGATGAGCTGGGCATCGTGGACCACCCCCGGGATCTTCGCCGGACGAAACGGGGTACAGACCGGCGATTCGGGGCCCGTCCTGACCGGCGAACTCGCCGTTCACACCACCTGGACCGAGGCCGATGGCCTGGCGCACATCACCGTGCAGTACAGCGGCGCGTCCGACTGGCTCCCGCTCGCGGGAAGCCCCGTCCCCTGCGCCAGCGAGACCGCGAGCCGCGCCCTGCACGACGCGGTCATCGACTCCATCCGCGCGGGAGCCCTCCTCCCCCTGGAGGCCGACACCCCTGCCCCGCCCGCTCCCTGATCCGGCTGTCCGGCAGAGGTGGAGAGGCACGGAGGGCAGGAGCCTGTCGTGGGAGAGCTGGATGCGTTCACCGGGGTGATCGACTATCCGATGTACGTCGTGACGGCGGCGGCCGGGGACGAGCAGGCCGGGTGCCTGGTCGGCTTCGCCTCCCAGTGCTCGATCGACCCGCCCCGCTTCATGGTGTGGCTCTCCAAGGCCAACCGTACATACCGGATCGCACGGCAGGCGTCGCACCTGGCGGTGCACGCGCTGCGGAAGGACCAGAAGGGGACGGCGGCGCTCTTCGGGAAGCAGACGGGCGACGACCTCGACAAGTTCGAGCGCATCGCGTGGCGCCGGCCGGCGCACGGGACCGCGCCGGTGCTGGAGGACGCGGGCGCCTGGTTCGTGGGCCGGATCGAAGAGCTGCTCGACGGCGGAGACCACGTCGGATTCCTGCTCTCACCCGTGGAGGAGGGCCCGGCCGGTCCCGCACGGCCGGCGCTGCTGTTCTTCAGCGACGTCCAGGACTTCACACCCGGCCACCCGGCCTGATGCGCCGCGCCGCCACGGGGGCCGCCCGGGCGCGGCTCACGGCGCGGTGGCCTCGGCGGTGACGAGGTCGGCGAGGGCCGGGAGGCCGCCGTCGGCGAACGCGCGGCGCTGGCGGTCGGCCGGCGTGCCCCGGCGCAGGAGGCGGTGCACGAGCGAGTTCACTTCGCGGAGGTCGCCGGACTCCTCCAGCGCGGGGCCGATGTGCCGCAAGAGCGTGCACAGCACGTCCCCGCTGCTGCGGGGCCGGCCGTCCAGGCCCAGCAGCGTGCTGCTCAGCCCATCGCGGGCCGCGTGCCAGGTGGCGGCTTGCAGGATCTCGGGCTGCCAGGGGACGGGGTCCACACCCGCCCGCTCCTCGGCCATCGCGGTGACGACGAGGGCGCGGACGATGGCGGCGAGCATGACGGCCTCGTCCGCTTCGAGCTGCACGTCGCAGCAGCGCACCTCGATGGTGGGGTAGCGCTCGGACAGCCTCGCCTGCCAGTACAGCTGCCCCCGGTCGGCGATCACCCCCGATGCCAGCAGCGCGTCGGCCCGCGCCTCGTAGTCCGCGAGTCCCGCGAACCGCGGCAGGGGCCCGCTCACCGGCCAGCGGCCGAAGATGATCGTGCGCCAGCTGGCGAAGCCGGTGACCCGGCCGTCCCACAGGGGCGAATTCGCGGACATCGCCAGCAGGGCCGGAAGCCAGACGCGCAGCCGGTTCAGGACCGCCACTCCGGTCTCCCGGTCGGGAACGCCGACGTGGACGTGCATCCCGCAGATCAGCTGCTCGTCGACCAGCAGCCGGGCCTCGCCCCGCATCCTCAGGTACCGGGGCCTGCCGGTGACGGGTACGGGGACGGCGTCCCGCAGCGGCGCGGCGCCCGAGGCCGCGATCCGGCAGCCGTTCGCCTGGGCCGCGGACGCGACCGCGTGCCGCAGCCGGAGGAGATGGCCCCCCACCTCCTCCAGGGCCTCGCACACCGGGGTGGCCACCTCGATCTGCGCCTGGAGCAGCTCGTCCTGGACCTCCTGCGCGTCGGCGATCGGCGCCAGGCCGGCCGTGGCCCGCACGTCCTCCACGAGCGGCACGGGGAGCAGCGTCACCGGGTCTACCAGCAAGTACTCTTCCTCGACCCCAACAGTGACCATGCCGGACGGCTACCCGGAACCGGCGTGATCATCCGGGAAGCGGGGCCGGGGTTCTACGCTGGTACCAGGAACTTCAGGGAGGCCCGCATGGCGGCCCACCACCGGTATCACGTGGATCAGGACGGGCATTCGATCACCGTCCTGAGCGATGTCCGGCGCCGCCGCGCCGACGTGCTGGTCGACGGGAAGACCGTCGCGTCCGTGCGGGTACCCCGCCACGGGGCAGCCGTCCTGCGGGGCGAGCTGCCCGGTGATTTGCCGGACCCTCCGAAGCCGTTCCTCATCCGCGTGAGCCACGCCTACGACGCCGGCGACGTTCCCCCGTGTGCGCTGGAAACGGACGGCATGCGCTACCTCATGCCGTCCGTCCCCCTCACGCGGCAGGAAGAGCGGCCTGCCGAACCCACGCCGCCGGCCCGTACACCCGGCGAACTGCTCAGGCGGTGGAAGAACCGCATCGACCGGGCCGTCCGGCGGGAACACTGACCACGAGGCTAGGGCGCGGTCGGCGCGGCCGCCCTGCGATGCCTGATGTTGACGGCCGAAGCCTTGGCCAGGGCCAGGGGGTTCAGGAAGCGCAGCGGACCGATCAGGCGGGAGCCGAACCGGTGCACGTGCCGCGCCACCGACGCATCGCGCGCCGCCGCCGAGAACACCAGCCGTTCCATGGGGTTGAACGGACGGGCCTTGGCGTAGTCGGCGGCCAGGTACTGGTGGCCGCGCAGCTGCCGCCGGTGTCTGCGCCCGTACGCCACGAGAGCCCTGTCGAGGTCGCCGCGACCGGTCGCGGCCGTGGCGACCGCCTCCGCCAGCCATTGCGCGGACTCCAGGGCCCACCCGCATCCCACTCCCCACAGGGGATCGCCGGTCAGGGCGGCGTCGCCGATGAGCGCGACGCCCGGGGCGGTCGGCTTGCGGCTGTGGAGCGGGTAGTCGACCGTACCGATGATCTTCGTGATGCGCTCGGCGGAGTCGATGGGCGGGGCCTCGGGCAGGGCGCGGACGAACTCGAAGAAGCTGCGCTCCAGGTCCTCCCGGAAGGCGGGCAGCCGCTTCTTGCTGGGGAGCACCGCGAGGACGGTCACGCCGTCGTCGTTGGGAAACGCGTAGGCCATGTCGGGTTCGAGGAACCAGGTCTGGCCGATCCCGCCGTGCAGCGGAAGGCCGCGGAAGTGCGCGAGGTAGCCGAACCGGGCGTTCTCGTACTGCCGGGCGGGCACCCCGGCGAACTTCGCCACGGCGGAGTCCTTGCCGTCGGCGCCCACCACCAGGCGGGCCCGGATCTCGCGCCCGCCCTGCGAGGTCGACGCGCGCACGCCCAGGGTTCGCCCGGATTCCCGTACCAGTCCGGTCACTTGGTGACCGAGGAGCAGGTCGACGCCGGGGGTCTGGGCCGCCTTCGACCTGATCAGCGGGTCGAGGACGCTGCGCCGGATGTTGTACGCGTACGGCAGCTCGGGGCCGCCCGGCGCGGCCCTCGGCTGGATCCATCCCCAACGGGTGTACCAGCGGGCCTCGTTGCGGACGGCTCCGGCTTTCTCCAGGGCGGGGACGAGGCCGAGCTCGTCCAGCACCGGGTAGGCGTTGGCCGTGATGGAGTGGGTGCACAGCACCTTGTACGCTTCCGGGTCCGAGCGGCGTTCCAGCAGTGCGACGCGGACGCCGCGTCGAGCGAGCAGGATCGCGGCGGCGCTGCCGGCGAGGCTGGCTCCGCTGATGACGACGTCGTAGTCGTAGACGCGTCCCGAACTCCCGCCCGCGCTCGTGTCCGTGTCCGTGCTCTCGGGCTTGGTCATGTGCCGATCGCCCCCTTCGGATCGTGGTGCCGTTCGTGGGAGTGGTGCGGTGCTGGTGCGGTGCCCCCTGATGTCAGGCACATGACGAATTGTAGAGAGCCGTGGACCGGGTGACGGGTGATCAGGCCGCCGTGCGCTTGCCGGAGGGGCGGCGCATGCGGTCACGCAGGCGGCCGGCGCGCCGGCTGCGGGTGTGGTGGTCCAGTTCCTCCAGCAGGCGCTGGGAGCGTTTGTCCACGCCCAGTTCGTCGAGGACCCGGTCGATCTCCGCGAGCAGCGCGCCGTGCAACTGCCACTGGGCCGGGTCGGCGCCCACGTCGGCGAGCAGCAGGTCCGCGAGCCGGTCCCGGTTGGCCCGGGCCACGGCCAGCTCCCCCGCCAGACGGGCCTCGGCCTCTTCGGCGTTGGCGCTGACCTGCGCGGTGATCAGCTGGGCGAAGCTCTCGACGGCGACGGCCGTGTGCGTGAGCACCTGGCGCAGCGCGAGGGTGGTCTCCGGCGCGAGGAGCGGGCCGTCGGGGCGCGCCTTGGCCAGGTCCGTCAACGTCCGGCAGGCCACGCGGAGCACCACCGCGCAGATCTCCAGGGTGTCCAGGCCCGTCCGGAGCACGAGCCGGAAGAGCAGGCCCTCCTTGACCCGGGGATTGAGGCGGAGGCTGTCCTCGGCCTGCCGCAGGGCCGCGTCGACCTCCACGATGTCGTTGTCGAGCCGCCGCGCCTCGTCCAGCCGGGCGGCGGCCTGCTCCACCCTGCCGGTGGCGAGGGACTCCTCGCCGAGGTGGTTCAGGAGCCCGCTGATGCGCGCGGCAAGGTCGGTGATCGCGATGCCGGCCGGGCCGACCCAGACGGGCGGCGCGACGAGCAGGTTGACCAGCAGCCCGACCGCCGCACCGATCAGCGTCTCCAGGACGCGGTCCCAGGCGGTGTCCGCGACCTGGGTGACGCCGAGGACGAGCATCGCGCTGATCGCGACCTCGGGCACGAACTCGTCGACGCGGACCAGGTGGCCCACCACCAGGGAGGCCAGGATGAGCAGGCCGAGGCTCCACCACGTCAGGCCCACCAGCACGCTGAAGCCGATCGCGATCAGGACGCCGACGACGACGGAGTTGACCCTCCGGATGCCGGTGGTCAACGTCGAGTAGAGGGTTACCTGGACGACGAGCAGGGCGGTCAGCGGTGCGGTCAGCGGGTTGGGCTCGCTGCTGAGGCGGAGCGCGATGACGTAACTGATGACGGCCGCCGCGGTGGACCGCAGGGCCTGAACGGCGACGGGCTCGCGACGGCGGCGGGCGATACGGGCGACGAGGGCACTGATCATTTCCGGCATGCCTGCCCGCATTCCCAGGCGGAGCCGGGTGACACGGCGCGGACGGCATTCGACATCTCGCCAAATAGTTCACCCGTTCGATATCTGGCAGGATGTGGGGATGGCGATGGAACGCGAGCGCAGTACCGGATTCGGAACCGCGGATCCGGGGGCCTGGGCACCCGGGCGGACCGGGATTCCCGGCGATCTGCTGCGGGCCAGGACGCTGGTGTACGACCCGAGTGGTTTCGTCTGCTCGCAGCCGGTGCCCGAGGCGGAGGGCGCCGAGTACGGGGCGTGCGCGTTCACCTTGGACGGCCTCGCGGTCAGGTTCCGGGTGGCCAAGACGACCCCGACGAAGGTCGGGCAGTTCGTGACGGTGTGGAAGAGGTCGGCGGACGGGCCGATCCAGCCGTTCGACGCGGCGGATCCCGTCGATCTGTTCGTCATCAGCGCCTGCCAGGGCGAAGGGTCCGGGCAGTTCGTGTTCCCGCGGGACGTGCTCCGCGACTGGGGCATCGTGTCGACGAACGGCTCCGGCGGGAAGCGGGCGTTCCGCGTCTATCCGCCTTGGGTGACCACCACGAACCGCCAAGCCCGCAGCACCCAGACCTGGCAGACGGAGCACTGGCTCCGGCTTCCCGCAGACGGGCCCGTCGACCTTCCGCGCGCGCTCGCGCTCTATCACCCCCGTGCCGTTCCGTAGGCTGGACGCATGCGGATGCGCCCCACCCTGAGCTGGACGCCCACCGGGGACCTGCGGCCCGGTAGTACGGATCCGGCGCCGGTCGCCGAGGCGCTGCGGGGTGGTGGGGTGCTGGTGCTCAGTGGGGCGGGGATGTCCACCGAGTCGGGGATCCCCGACTACCGGGGTGAGGGCGGGAGCCTGAGGCGGCACACGCCGATGACCTACCAGGAGTTCACCGCCAGTGCCCGGGCCCGGCGCCGGTACTGGGCGCGCAGTCACCTCGGTTGGCGGACGTTCGGCCGGGCCCTGCCCAATGCCGGGCACCGGGCCGTGGCGGCCTTCGGGCGGCACGGGCTGCTCTCGGGTGTGATCACCCAGAACGTCGACGGGCTGCATCAGGCCGCCGGCAGCGAGGGCGTGGTGGAGCTGCACGGGGGCCTGGACCGGGCCGTCTGCCTCTCCTGCGGGACCTCCGGATCGCGCCGTGAACTCGCCCGGCGGCTCGAGGAGGCCAACGAGGGCTTCGAACCGGTGGCCGCCGGGCTGAACCCCGACGGTGACGCCGACCTCACCGACGAGCAGGTCCGGGACTTTCGCGTCGTGCCCTGCTCGGCCTGCGGCGGCGTCCTCAAGCCGGACGTGGTGTTCTTCGGCGAGGCCGTTCCGCCGCGGCGGGTCGAGCAGTGCCGCGAACTGGTCGCCGGGGCGGCCTCCCTGCTGGTCCTCGGCTCCTCGCTGACGGTGATGTCCGGGCTCCGATTCGTCCGTCTGGCGGCCCAGGCCGGAAAGCCCGTGATGATCGTCAACCGGGACGTGACCCGCGGCGACCAGCACGCCGTGACCCGGGTCGCGCTCCCCCTGGGGGCGACCCTCACCGGCCTCGCCGACCTGCTGGAGATCCCCCTCGACGGCCAGCCGCCCGCCTGACGCCCGGAAGCCCCGACGCCGTGCGGTCGGGGCTTTCCGGGTGCTCGTTCAGCGGGCGTGGTGGTGGGTGTGGCGGTGGGTGCGCAGGATCCGGTACCGGGGGGCCGCGAGCGCCTCGGCCGGGGCGGCGCCGGGGCCGGGGGCCGGGCTTTCGAGTCGGACCGCACGTTTCGGCTGGCATTCCCCGCAGATGACCGGGCCCTCGCGACGGACGTCCGGCCCGCACGGCGCCCCACGAAGGCGCCGCGCGGGCCGGACCGGCTCAGTCCTCCTCGCCCTCCAGGTGCGCCGCTTCGAGGAGTGCGGCGAGCACGTCCGTGGCGCTGCCCTCGTGATCGCTGCCCGCGGTCCCGCTTCCGCTCTGGAGGTTGGCCGTCCGGTCGACCTCGAATACGGAGTCGGCGTGCGAGTTGTCGATGACGGTGATCAGGCTCCCGCTCGCGGCGGCCGGCGCCGCGCCGCCCCCGAGGACGGCGACCGCGAGGAAGGCGGCGGCCCGGATGCGCGCGCCGGTCATACGCCCACGCTCTCGCGCGCTCCGGGCACCGGGTGGTGGCGCGTGATGTTCTTGGCCAGCAGCTGGGTGGACTCCCCGACCCCGACCTCCTCGCCCCCTTCGGCCTCCGGCAGCCGCCCGTCGGCGAGCCTCAGCTCGGCCAGCGCCGTGTCCATGGCCTTGTGCGCGGCGAACAGGCACGGCGTGCTGTAGATGGCCACGTCGACACCGAGGTCGGTCAGCTCGCTCAGGGACAGCCGGGGCGACTTGCCGCCGGCGATCTGGTTGAACAGCAGCGGCTTGCCGCCGACCGCCTCGCGGATCCGCTCGATCCACTCCACGCTGCGCACCCCGTCGACCAGTACGACGTCGGCGTCCGTTGCCGCCAGGGCCTGCGCCCGGTGGACGATGTCGGCCTCCTCCGTCGCGTCGGTACGGGCGACGACGACCAGGTCCTTGCGAGTGGCCAGCACCATGTCCAGCTTCTCCAGGTACTCCGCCAGCGGCAGCACCTGCTTCCCGTCCGCGTGCCCGCACCGCCGCGGCCGCTTCTGGTCTTCGAGGATGACGCCGGAGGCACCCATCCGCTCCAGGCCTTCCACCACGTGACAGGCCACCTCGGGGTCGACGTACCCGTCGTCGATGTCGACGAGGAGGTGGTGGCGGGGGAAGGCGCCGCGCAGCCGCTGGACGAAGGCCACCATGTCGGGCCAGGCGATGAAGCCGATGTCCGGCAGCCCGTAGTAGGAGGCCGCGAAGCCGAACCCGGAGACGAACATCCCGTCGTAGTGCTGGGCCGCCACGGAGGCGGAGTACATGTCGTACACCCCGATCAGCGGGGTGGTGCCCGGCTTCGCGATCTGTTCCCGCAGCTTGTTGCCGTAAGTCATCGTTCGGTTCCTCCGAGGGTCGCATCGGCACAGGGAAGGGCTAGGGCCGCCGCGACACGACGGCCCTTTGCGCGATGTGGATCTTTCCTTGGTGAAGTCCAGACTCTTCACTTGTGAAGCCTTTACTCACCCCAACGGCGCAGCCCGTTCACCACAGAAACGTCACTGGTCGCCCGACTGACCGACAGCCTGAGCCCTCTTGGCCCAAGCCGCTCGGCGGCTACGCGCCGACGCCGTCCGGCCGTACGGTGCGCATCCGGCCGTACGCGTACACGCAGCCCGCCAGAGCCAGGTCCGACAGGAGCATGAAGCCGATCGAGTAGGAGTCCTTGGCGCTGTACACGGCGCCCATGACCAGGGGTGGTACGAAACCGCCGAGGCCTCCCACCGCGCCGACGATGCCGGTGACGCTGCCCACCTGGGCCTGCGGCGTCACCTGCGCCACCAGGGCGAAGACGCTGCCGCTCGCGGTGCCGAGCCCTGCCGCGATGCACAGGAAGCAGATGGTTCCGACGGGATCCAGGGCGGGGTCGAACGCCTGGACGATGGCGAGGAGGGCGACGAAGCCGAGGGCCGCGGCCGTGACCAGGGCCGGGTGGACGCGGTCGGCCAGCCAGCCGCCGAAGGGGCGGGCGATCACGGTCAGGAGGGCGAATCCGGCCGCCTTGGTGCCGGCGTCGGTCGGCGAGAGCCCGTACCAGGTCTTCAAGTACGTGGGCAGGTACACCCCGAAGGCGACGATGCCGCCGAAGCCGATCGCGTACAGGGCGGACAGCTCCCAGGTCACCCGCAGCCGGCCGGCCCGGCCGAGCCGTACGGGCAGCGACTCGGCGGGCACCGGGCGGTCGGGCCGGTCCCTGAGCAGGAGGGCCGCGAGCACGGCGAACACGGCGAGCGCGCCGGCCACGACGAGGAACGGCAGGGTCTCGCCGTGCCGGGCGATCCGCGGGGTGAAGTAGCCCGAGAGCGCGACACCGCCCATCCCCATGCCGAAGACGCCCAGTCCGAAGCCGCGCCGGGCGGGCGGGAACCAGGAGTTGACCAGCGGGACCCCGATGGCGAAGGTGGTCCCCGCCAGGCCGAGCACGAAGCCGACGGCCAGCGTCGCGGGATACGAGTGGCGTGCCGGGATCAGCAGCAGCACCGGCACGATGGTGAGCGCGGAGACCAGCGGGAACATCAGGCGGGCGCCGTAGCGGTCGGTGAGCGCGCCCACCGGGACGCGGCCGACGGAGCCGACGATCACGGGCACCGCCACCAGCAGGGACTGCTCCAGCGAGCTCAGCCCGAGGCGGTCCCGGTAGTCGCTGCCCAGCGGCGCGATCAGGTCCCAGGCCCAGAAAGTGAGCGTGAACCCGACCGTCGCCACGAACAGGTTGCGGTAGGCGGCGGGCGAAGGTCTCTCGGTGGCTGCCACGCCCTCACGCTACGGAGCGCCGCCCTGACCGGCGCGACGGGCTGCGCTGTTCGGCGCAGTGCGCCGGGCGGGCCGCCGCGGTCGCGCGACCCCGCCCGTGCGGGCCCGGTGCGCGGCTACGCCGGTGGCTCCAGGGCGGCGCGCGCCCGGTCGAGGAAAACGGCGTGGGCGGCGGCGAACTCCGCGCCGGGGCCGGGGCCGGGCCTTGACGAGGGCCGGGACCGGGGCCGGGGCCAGGTCCGGGGCCAGGGCCGAGGCCGGGGCCAGGTCCGGGGCCGGGACCGTGGCCAGCGGGAAATGCCTGCTCGACGCGGTCCTCAGGCTCTCGACGTGAGGTGAGGTGAGGTGACGGGCGGGCCGGGGGGCGGGGCCGGGGGCGGGCCGGGTCAGCGGCGGTCGTCCCCGACGAAACGCACGGTCCCGTCCCCACCGCGCCGGAAGAGGCCCGCGGTCGGGGCGGGGAAGTGCGTGCCGATGACGAGCGTTCCGGTGTCGGCGTAGCGCTCGACGAACGCGCGCCGGGTCGCCGCCGCGAGCACCGCGTCGACGTCGGCCATGCCGGGCAGGTCGGGTTCGATGAACTGCACGGGGTGGTGCACCAGGTCGCCGGTGATCACCGCGCGCTCCTCCCCCGACTCGACTACGACGGCGACCTGGCCCGGGGTGTGGCCCGGAGCCGCCTCGAGGCGGACGCCTTCGCACACCCGGTGGTCGGTTTCGACGAGGTCGAGGAGACCTGCGTCGACCAGGGGCCACATCGTGTCGCGCAGACCCGCTTCGGCGCCCGCTTCGCCGGCCCAGTGGTTCCATTCCGTGCGCGTGACCAGGTGCGGGCGCGCGGGAACGTCGGCACCCACTCCCCGTCCACCAGGCGCGTGTTCCACCCGATGTGGTCGAAGTGGAGGTGGGTGCAGACGACGGTGTCGATCGACTCCGCCGGGTAGCCGAGGGCGGCGAGGTCGTCGAGCCACGTGGTGTCCAGCATGCGGAGCATCGGCACGGAGGGGCGGGAGTTGCCCACGCAGGTGTCGACCAGGATCCGGCGCGCGCCGGTGTCCACGACCAGGGCGTGGACCGAGATCACGACGGTCCCGTCGGCCCTGCTGAAGTCCGGAGCCGGCCAGGGGTACCGCTTCAGGAGCGCGGTGTCCTCCGTCCGCAGGGCCGTCGTGAGGGAGGCGCGCACCTCCGCCTCCAGCACCTTGTGAACCACCGTCGAACCGATGGGCCACGCCGTCACGCGAGCCTCCACTCCCCCAGTCGCGAATCGAACAATATTGACGATCGGCGCTGCGGCGCAATGAACTCCCGTACGAGTGGGGCGCGATTCCGGGGCGCGCCGTGGGCAAGATCCATAAATCCTGCCGGACATTGCCGCGCTGGCCGGAAATACTTGCTCAATTTGGTGATATGCGCACTGATGTTTCATCATCATGACTGCGCGTCACCTTCTGGCGTGCGTCGAGCAGGCGGGGGCGCCGGGGGGTCCCCCGTTCGCACCGGTCGGGCCCGCAGGCGAGTGTTCGCCGCACCCCGCCGTGACTCCCGTCCCCGTTCCCGTCACCTAGGCAAAGGCCCATGTCCGCCCAGCAACTCTCGGACCTCATACGTTTCGCCCGGCACAACTCGCCGTTCTACCGGGACCTCTACGCATCCCTGCCACCGCGGACCGACCGGCTCACCGACCTGCCGGTGGTCGACCAGAAAGCCTTCTGGGCGGCCAATTCCCTTCACGACAGCCGCGTGTTGACCGGCCCGCTCAGCGAGGCCACGGTCTACAAGACCGGCGGCACCACCGGGTCCCCCAAGTTCTCCGTCTACACGCGCGACGAGTGGCGCACCTTCGTCACGGCCTTCGGCCAGGGACTCGTGGACACGGGCCTGCGCCCGGGGCACCGCGTCGCCGACCTGTTCTACGCCGGGGAGCTGTACGCCAGCTTCCTCTTCCTCCTCGACTCGCTCGCCCACGCCCCCGTGGACAACGTCCGCCTGCCCATTGGCGGCGCCGCGCCGCTCGAGTCGACCATCCCCACGCTGCGCGACCTCTCGGCCCAGATCCTCACCGGTACGCCCACGACCCTGTGCCGGCTTGCCGAGCAGGCCCTCTCCTGCGCCGTCCGGCTCGACTCGGTGGAGTTGCTCCTCTTCGGCGGCGAGGCGCTCTTCGACGACCAACGGCGCCTGCTGACCACCGCGTTCCCCCGCGCCGAGGTGCGTTCCGTCGGATACGCCAGCGTCGACGCGGGCCTGCTCGGCCGCCCCGTGCCCGGCCCCGACGCCCGGGTGCACCGGGCCTTCACCCCGTACGCGGTCGTCGAGATCCTCGACGACTGCACCGACGAGCCCGTCACCGAACCGGGGCGGCCCGGCCGGGTCGTGGTCACCAGCCTCTTCCGGCGCCTGATGCCGATCATCCGGTACCCCGCGGGTGACCGGGCCGAGTGGACCGGGACCGGTCCCGGCCACTTCCGGATCCTCGGCCGCGCCGAGGAGGGCGTACGGGTGGGCCCCGTCTCCCTCTACACCCAGGACGCCCAGGACGCCGTGGCCGCGGCCGACACCGCCGGGCACGTGGCCGGCATGCAGCTCGTCGTGCGCCGCTGGGACGGCCGCGACGGGCTGGTCCTGCGGCTGGCGGAGGCCCCCGGCGACGGTGCCTCGGGCAGGGCCGCGGAGGGGAGAGAAGCGGAGGGGAGGCAAGCGGAGGGCCGGGAGGCGCTGGCCCGGGCCGTGGTCAGGGAGTTGGAGACCGTACGGCCGCTGTATCCGGACAGTGTGCGCGCCGGGTTCGTGCACCCCATGTCCGTGGAGTGGGCGCGCCACCGCGACCTCGCCGTCAACCCGCGCTCGGGCAAGCTGGTCCGGGTCCTCGACGAGAGGCCGACCGCATGACCGCCGCTCCCGTCGACGCGCCTGAGACCGGCGCCGGTGCCAAGCCCGACGGCCGGCGTGCTCCGCTGGTCCTGCGCAACCGCGCCTTCGGCGCCGTGTGGCTCGGCCAGGTCCTCACCCAAGCCGCCGTACGCATGTTCCAGGTCGGCGTGTCCTGGTGGATCGTCGCCTACGCCGTCCACGACGCCCGCGGGTTGGCCTCCGGGCTGTTCATGGCGGCCTGCACCCTGCCCGCCGTGGCGCTGGCGCCCGTCGTGGCCGGGGCCGTCGCCCGGTTCGCGCACCGTTCGGTGCTGCGGACCTCCGCCGCCCTGGCCGGGGGCGCCGCGGCCGCCCTCGCGGTGTGGGCGTACGGCGGTGGGCTGCCGCTCGCCACCGTGTACGCCGCCGGGCTGGCCCTGGCGACCTGCCAGGCGTTCTTCGACCCGTGTCTGACCACCTCGGTGCCCGAACTCGTCGACGACGCCGACATCGAGACGGCCACCGGCTTCGAGCTGTCCACCCAGTCCCTGGCCGGACTCGGCGGGGCGCTGCTCGGCGCCCTGACCGTCGACCGGGCCGGCGTGGCCGGGCTGGCCGCCGGCTGCGCGGCCGCCTATCTCGCCGCCGCCCTCCTCGTCGCGAGCGCCCGCTTCCGCACCGCCACGGCCGATGGAACCGCCGTGGCCGACGCGACCGATGCCACCGACGCGACCGGCTCGACGACCGACACCGCCCGGGCAGCGGCCGGGCCGCAGCGGCGCACGCTCCGCCGCATCCTCGGCGAACTCCCCTACGTGCGCCGGATCCTGGTCTGCTTCACCGCGGCGAACCTCTTCACCACCGCCGTGTTCGTCGTCATCCCCCTCTACACCCGCTCGGTCCTCCAGGGCGGCGGCGGCACGGTGGCGCTGCTGGAGGCCTCCCTGGGCACCGGTGCGCTCGTCGGCGCCTTCACCGGCACCCGCGTGCCGGGGCGGCCCACGGTCGCCGGTGCCTACTGCCTGGGTCTCATGGCCCTCGCCCTGGCGGTGCCCGGGCTGATCGCGGACCGGCCGGCCGTCGCGGGCAGCCTGTTCGTGGCCGGCTGGTGTGCCGGGGCGGTCAGCGTCCGCTTCGTGGCCCTCTTCCAGCGGCTGGTGCCGACGGCCGACAAGCCCGGCTTCTTCGCCGTGATGCAGGCCGTACTGGGCGCCTCGCTGCCGGTGGCCTCGCTGGTGTTCGGCACCGCCGGTGACTTCCTGTCGCCCCAGACGCTGTGCCTGGTGCAGGGGATCGGCCTGGTCCCGGCCGCCTGCGCGCTGGCCCTGCTCGGATCCCCCGCGGTGGATGCGGGCCGGCCCGCCGAACCCGTCGGGGGCGCCCGGTGAACCCCGTCATCACGCCGGCCGCCAGCGCGGACATCGCCGAACTGCGCCAGCTGTACTACGCGGTCTACGGGCCGCACTACCCGGTGGCCCTCGGCACCGACCCGGCCGAGATGGCCCGGCTCATGGCGGACCCGCACTCGCTGTGGCTCGTCGGCCGCTGCGCCGCCACCGGCGCCCTGACCGGGTCCGCCGCCATCCACGGCGAGCCGGGCAGCCGCATCGGCCGCCTGGAGGGCATCGCCGTGCATCCCGGGCACCGTTCGGCGGGTCTGGCCGCGGCCCTGACCGAGGCGCTGTGCGCCGGGATGCTGGACACCGGGCGGCTGGATTCGGTGTACGCGACCGTGCGCACCGTCAGTGCCGGTCCGCAGCGGGTCGTCGCCCGCAACGGCTTCCGCCCGCTGGGCATCCTGCCCAACGCGGTGGATCTCCGCAGCCGCGAGAGCCTCGCGCTCTACGCGCGTCACTCCGCGGGTGTGCTCGACCGCCGGATCCCCGTCACCGAAGTGCCCGCCCCGCTGCTGCCGTTGCTGCGCACCGCCGAGGCCGCGCTCGGCATCGGCTACCCCGGGGTCCGGGCCGCCGTCGGTCCGCTCCCGGTGCCCGCGCCGCAAGGGGCCGTAGAACGGCTGGAGTTGATCGAGGCACCCGCGTTCGTACGCCGCCGCTTCCGCGAGCAGTTCCCCGGCGCCGGGGGCTGGTTCTACCCGCTGCACACGCCGAACGTGCTGCTCACCCCCGAGGACGGCCGGTTCGAGGTGTACGCCTACCTCAACCGGGCCGGCGGATACGGCTGCCTGCTGACGGCCCACCCCGACCCGGCCGCGGCGGCCGCGTACCTCGAACCGGTCACGCGCGCCCTGGCCCGCGCGGGCGCCGGCTACGTCGAGGCCCTGGTGCCGCTCGCCCACCAGGAGGCCCTCTCGGCCTTCCTGGCCCGGGGGTTCGTCGCCGGGGCCCTCTACCCGGCGATGCGCGCGGACGGCGACGGCTTCCACGACTACGCCGTCCTGTCCCGTTCCAGCGAGCGCATCGACTTCCGCGGCGTCGCCGTCGAACCGCCGCTCCAGCCCTATCTGGACTGCTACGTGTCGGCCTGGGCGTCGACACACCTGCCCACATCATCCGAGGTTGCCCCATGAACCCCCATCTCGCGCCGGTCTCCGTACCCGACCCGGCCCTCCTGCCGCACGTACAACAGCTGTGCGACGTGACCGACCCGTACGCCTTCGGCCCCGCGCAGGACGAGCTGTTCGCCGCCGCCATGGCGGAGACCAACGCCTGGCACGCCGAACGCTCCCCGTTCTTCCGCTCCCTGTACGAGGCCGCTCCCCCGGCCGAGCCGTACCGCGCGCCGCTGGTCCACGCGAACTTCTTCAAGCGGCACGAGGTGCTCTCCATCCCGCGCGAGGACGTGGAGCTGCACCTGACCTCCTCCGGCACCACCGGCCAGAAGTCGCAGATGTTCTTCGACGGGTGGACCATCCGCTCCGCCCAGCGCATGGTCGCGCGGATCTTCGAGCGCAACGGCTGGATCACCCCCGACCAGGAGGTCAACTACCTCCTGTACAGCTACGAGCCGTCCCCCTCGCTGAACCTCGGGACCGCCTTCACCGACAACTACCTGTGTGATTTCGCCCCGGCGCGCAGCGTCGAGTACGCGCTGCGCAACACCGGCGGCGACCACGAGTTCGACCCCTTCGGCTGCGTCGCCGCGCTGCGCCGCTTCGAGCGGGAGGACGCCCCGGTCCGCATCCTCGGCTTCCCGGCCTTCCTCTTCTTCACGCTGGAGCGGATGCGGTCCATGGGGCTGCCTCCGCTGCGGCTGCCCGAGGGCTCCCTCGTCGTGCTCGGCGGCGGCTGGAAGGGGCACGCCGACCGGCGGATCGAGAAGGAGGAGCTGTACGCCCGCGTCACCGAGCAGCTCGGCATCCCGGGCGAGCGGATCCGGGACACCTTCGGGTCGGTGGAGCACTGCATCCCGTACATCGAATGCGACCACCACCGGCTGCACGCGCCCGTCTGGTCGCGGGTGACCATCCGCTCCACCCGCACGCTGGAGCCGCTGCCGTACGGGGAGCGGGGCTATCTGCACCTGGTGTCGCCGTACATCACCTCGGTGCCGGCGCAGAGCGTGGTCATGGGCGACCTCGCCTCCCTCCAGCCGGGCGACGCCTGCGGGTGCGAGCTCCGGACCCCCTGGTTCACCGTCCACGGCCGTGCCGGGGTGAGCCGCAACCGCAGCTGCGCGGTGGCCGCAGCGGAACTGATGAAGGGCATGGCGTGACCGTGACGGAGACCAAGGCCGCGGCCGAGGCCGCGTACGAGCAGCACGACGGCGACGGCGCGGGGGCCGCGCACCACTACTGGCAGGGCGCCTTCATCGGCGACGGGGAGGCCGGGCGCCGTCTCGCGGACCTGCCCGCCGCCGTCGAGGCCGCGCTGGCCGAGGGGCTGGAGACCGAGACCGTCCTGGCCGCCTGCGACGCCCTCGCCGCCGCCCTGTGCGACCCGGCCCACCCGGTGCACGCCCGGCTCGCTCCGCACCTGCCCGAGGGCGAGGACCCGGCGGTCCTGGCCGAGCTCGGCGGGCTCCTCGGGCGGCGGGAGCTGACCCGCAAGCTGCGCCGCGAGCTCGGCGGTGCGACGCCGGGCCGGCTGAACCGGGCCGATCCGCGCGAGACGGTGTACGAGGCGTGGGCTCCCGTGGGCATGGTCGCCCACATCGCCCCGGGCAACGCCGCGACGGTCGCACCGCTGAGCATCGTCGAGGGCCTGCTCGCCGGCAACGTCAACGTCCTCAAGACCAGCGGCGCCGACACCCTCCTCACGCAGCACCTGATGGCCGAGCTCGCCGCCCTGGACCCGAGCGGTGCACTGGCGGCGCGGATCGTCGTCCTGCGCTTCCCGTCGTCCCGGCAGGAGTGGCTGCGCCTGATGTGCGCGCCCGCGGACGCCGTCGCCGTCTGGGGCGGGGAAGGGGCCGTCGAAGGGGTGGCGGCGCATGTGCCGGCGGGCTGCCGGCTGGTGGAGTGGGGGCACCGGATCTCCTTCGCGTACCTGACGGGCGACGCCTGGTCGGACGCCGGCACGCTCGACGCCCTCGCGGACGACGTCTGCCTGCACGAGCAGCAGGCGTGTTCCAGTCCCCAGGTGGTCTACCTCGACACCGAGGACGAAGCCGAGGTGTTCGCCTTCGCCGGGCGTTTCGCCGCCGTTCTCGCGGCCCGGCCGCCCGCCGTGGCCGCCGCCGCGTCGGGCGGGGCGGGCGAGCCGGATCCCGCCGAGGCGGCCGAGCTGACCACCACCGAGCTAATGGCCCGGCTGGAGGAACACCTGGGCCTGAGCCGGGTGTTCGCGGCTCCCGACGGTTCGTGGCGGGTGATGGCCGACACCCGGTCCCCGCTGACCGCCTCGCCGCTGCACCGCAGCGTGTGGGTCAAGCCGCTGCCGCGCGAGCGGCTGGTCGCCACCCTGCGCCCGATGCGCCGCTATCTGCAGACGGCGGGCATCGCGGGCAGCACGACCGACATCGCCGAGCTGTCCCACACCGCCCTGGCCGCGGGCGTCACCCGCGTCACGCCGGTCGGCGCGATGCTGGACAGCTACACGGGCGAGCCGCACGACGGGGTCTACGCCCTGCAGCGCTACAGCCGCCGGGTCTCGGTCCAGGCCGACCCGGACCGCTTCGCCACCACCGCCTGCCTGGACGACCTGGCCCGGCCCGTGGTCCTGCCGCGGCCCGCGGGCCCGCTGCTGGGCAAGGAGGAGGTGCAGGAGCTGGGTTCGCGGGTGGCGCGGGCCGATGCCGAGCTGTACTTCCGCAGCGGCGGAAGCACCGGCTCACCCGCGCTGTCGATCTTCAGCTACGACGACTACGACACCCAGATGCACGCCGCCGCCCGCGGCCTGCTCGCCGCCGGCTACGACCCGGTCGGGGACCGCACCGCCAACCTCTTCTACTGCGGCGGCATGTACGGCAGTTTCATCAGCTTCTTCTCCGTGCTGGAACGGCTCGGCGGGGTGCAGCTGCCGCTGTCCGCGGGGCCCGACCACCGCGCCACGGCACAGGCCCTGATCGACCACGGGGCGGACACCCTCTTCGGGATGCCGTCGTACCTGTGGCAGCTGCTGCACGCGGAGGCGGATGCGCTGCGCGCCTACGGAGGCCTGCGCAAGGTGTTCTACGGCGGCGAGCACTTCACGCAGGAGCAGCAGCGCACCCTGAAGGAGGCGTTCGGCATCGAGGCGGTCCGCTCGATCACCTACGGCAGCACCGATCTCGGGCCGCTCGGCTACCAGTGCGCCGAGAGCTCCGGCGGCGTCCACCACCTGCATGCCGACCTGCACACCATGGAGATCGTGGACCCGGCAGAGGACCGGCCGGTGGCCCCGGGCGAGACGGGCCGGCTGGTGTTCACCACGCACGCCCGGCGCGGCCAGCAGCTGGGCCGGTACGTGATAGGCGACCTCGGCCGGGAGGTCCCGGGCCGCTGCCCCTGCGGCCGGACGGCTCCCCGCTTCGAGCTGAGGGGACGCACCGGTGACGTGATGCGGGTGGCGACGTACTTCCTGAACCACCGCCGCTTCCTGGCCCTGGCCGAGGAACAGGGCGGCCACCGCGGCGAGTTGCAGATCCGGCTCGACGGTACGGACGCGCGCGAGCGGCTGACCGTACGGGTGGAGCGGGGTGCGGCGACGGACGCGGTACGGCTGAGGGAGGTCTTCCTGTCCGGCTACCCGGAGCTCCGCTCGGCGGTTGCGGAGCAGCTGCTGGAGCTGGTGGTCGAGGCGGTCGACGGCGCGTCCCTCGACCGCAGCCCGACCAGCGGCAAGCTGCTGGCCGTGGTCGACGCACGCCGTTAGGCGGCTGCCGGGCGAGGGACGGCCGGGTGCGGCCCGGCCCCTCGCCCCGGCGGCGGCTGCGGTGCGGCTCAGGGGGCCGGGGCCGGCTCGGTGTGCGTGGGGGCGAACATGCGGAGCAGGGCCGGGAGGACCAGAACGTTCGGGCCGGGGGCGGCCAGGGTCGCGGCCAGATCGTGCTCCAGGTCCTCGGGGGTGGTCAGGGAGGCCGGGACGGCGAAGGATTCGGCCAGCCGGACGAAGTCCGGGCGGGTGAGTTCGGTCGCGGTGGCCTCGCCGAAGGTGTGCGTCATGTAGTCGCGCAGGATGCCGTAGCCGCCGTCGTCGACGATCAGCCAGGTGACGTTCAGGCCGAGTTGGCGGGCGGTGGCCAGCTCGGCGATCGAGTACATCGCCCCGCCGTCCCCGGAGACCGCGAGCACCGGCCGGTCCGGGCAGGCCGCCGCGGCGCCGATCGCCGCGGGGAATCCGTAGCCGAGGCCGCCGGCGCCCTGGGCGGAGTGCATGGCGTTCGGCGTACGGGCGTCGAAGGCCGACCAGGCCCAGTAGCCGAGGATCGTCATGTCGAAGAAGACCGGGGCGTCGTCGGGCAGGGCGCGCCGCAGCGAGGCCAGCAGTCCGCGTTCCAGTTTCAGCTCCTGTGCGTCGAGCCGCGCGGCGACCCGCTCGAGGAGGCCGGCCGCCGTCTTCTCGGCGCGGCCGTCCGGTTCCCTGGCCGGGACGGAGTCGACCAGTGCGGCCAGGGCCGGTCCGGCGTCGGCGTGGATCCCAAAGGCGGGGTGGTTGGACTCCAGCTTGCCGAGGTCCGCCTCGATCTGGATGAGGCGGCCGCGCGGGGCGAACGTGTGGTAGTTGCTGGAGAGTTCGCCCAGCCCGGAGCCGACGACGAGCAGGACGTCGGCCTCCTCCAGCAGGTCGGTGGCGTGGCGGTCCTCCAGCCAGGACTGGAGCGAGAGGGGGTGCTCCCAGGGGAAGGCGCCCTTGGCCCCGAAGGTGGTGGCGACCGGGGCGCGCAGCAGCTCGGCGAGGTGCAGCAGTTCACCGGACGCACCCGAGCGGATCACCCCGCCGCCCGCCAGGATGACCGGGCGCTCGGCCTCCGCCAGCAGCAGGGCCGCCTCGGCGATCAGCTCGGGCCGCGGGGGCAGCGGGCGGGGCTCGGCGTGCAGGCCGGTCACCGGGGGGACGGTGGTCGGTGCGAGGAGTACGTCCTGCGGGATCTCCACCCAGACCGGGCCGTAGGGCACGGTGAGCGCGGACTCCCAGGCTGCGGCCAGGGCGGAGGGGATCTGCGAGGCGGTGCGGGCGGTGTGCACGGTCTTGACGATGTCGCGGAAGCTGGCCTGCTGGTCGACGAGTTCGTGCAGGTAGCCGTGCCGGCCGCCGCCCAGGCCTGCCGAGGGGATCTGGCTGGAGACGGCGAGTACGGGGACGGAGGCGGCGGCCGCCTCCTGGAGGGCGGCGAGCGAGGTGAGGGCGCCCGGGCCGGTGGAGAGGAACAGCGGGGCGACGGTGCCGGCGGTGCGGGCGTAGCCGTCGGCGGCGAAGCCGGCGTTGTTCTCGACGCGCAGCCCCACGTAGCGCAGCCGGGAGCGGCGCAGGGCGTCGAAGAGGCCGAGGGCGTGCTGGCCGGGGAGGCCGAACACGCAGGCGGCGCCGAGGGCGGTGAGGGATTCGACGACGAGGTCGCCGCCGTTGCGGACGTGGTTCACGAGGATCGGCGTCTTTCAGTTGGCGTGGTCGGGGGCGATGCGCTCGACGAGGCGGAGCAGGGCGGCCCAGGCCAGGTCGTACGCCCCGGCGTCCTGGAAGTCGGAGCCGTGCTCCTCTCCGGAGAGCTGGCGGGCGGTCAGTTCACAGACCTCGGGGGCGGGGATCAGCAGCGGGGCCCCGCCGGCCATGGCCGTGGTCTGGATCTGGCAGGCCTGCTCCAGGTAGTGCATGCGCAGGAAGGCCTGGGCGGGGCTGGTGCCCACGGTCAGCAGTCCGTGGTTGCGCAGGATCATCGCGGGGTGCTCGCCGAGGTCGGCGACCAGGCGCTGCTGTTCGTCGAGGTTGAGGGCGACGCCCTCGTAGTCGTGGTAGCCCAGCCGGTTGTGGAACTCCATCGACATCTGGTTCAGCGGGAGCAGCCCGCCGGCCTGGGCGGCGACGGCGCAGCCCGCGCGGGTGTGGGTGTGCAGGACGCAGTGGGCGTCCTCGCGGGCGCGGTGGATCGCGCTGTGGATGACGAAGCCGGCCGGATTCACGGGGTGCGGGCCCGGCTCGACGGGGTGGCCGGACAGGTCGATCTTCACGAGGTTGGAGGCGGTGATCTCCTCGAAGAGCAGACCGTACGGGTTGATGAGGAAGTGCTGTTCGGGGCCGGGGAGGCGGGCCGAGATGTGGGTGAAGACCAGGTCCGTCATCTTGAAGTGCGCGACCAGGCGGTAGACTGCGGCGAGTTCGCGGCGCAGCGCGCGTTCGGTGGTGTCCATGGGCTCTTCCGTCGTCCGTCGTCCGTCGTATGTCGTCCGCCGGGGGCCGGTCAGTGCTCGGATACCGCGGCGGCGGGGGTGGCGGTGGCGGGCGGGGCGGCGTCGGCGGTGTCCTGACCGGCCAGGCGGCGGCGCCACCGTTCCAGGATCCCGGCGTCCGTGGGCCGGGTGGCGAGGCTGACCGCGAGGTAGGCGGCGAGGCTGACGGCGAGGCCGTAGTAGATGGGCTCGTTGGCCAGGACGCCCTTGGCGGCCATCAGGGTGATCACGGTGAGGCCGCCCGCGGCCATCGCGGCCAGTGCGCCCTGGAGGTTGCCGCGCCGCCACAGCAGGCCGCCGAGGATGGGTACGAGGAGGCCGCCGACGAGCAGGTTGTAGGCGACGGTCAGGGCCGCGAGGACGTCGTCGAGCAGGCAGGCGATGACGATCGATACGACGCCCAGGGCCACGATGGTCACGCGGTTGGAGCGGACCTCGTCGTGGTCGTCGGCCAGTGCCGGGGCCGGGCGTCCGCCCAGGGTGCGCAGCCGGGCCCAGATGTCGTTGTTGGCCACCGTCGCCGATGCGATCAGGGCGCCGCTGGCGGTGGACATCATCGCGGACAGGGCGGCCGCGAGGACCAGGCCCCTGACGCCGGTCGGCAGCAGGTTCTTGACGATGGTCGCGAAGGCGCTGTCGGCGCTCTCCAGCGTCGGGTAGAGGGTCTTGGCGGCCATCCCGATGAAGGCGCCGGCCAGGGCGTAGACCAGGCAGTACACGCCGGCGACGGTGCCGCCGTAGGAGGCGACCTTGTCGGTGCGGGCGGTGAAGATGCGCTGCCAGATGTCCTGGCCGATCAGCATGCCGAAGGTATAGATCAGCACGAAGGTGAAGATGGTCTCCCCGCCGATCGAGGTGAAGGAGAAGTAGTCGTCCGGGAGCTTGTCCTTCATCTCGGCGAAGCCGCCGGCCTTGACCACCGCGATCGGCAGCAGCAGGACCAGTACGCCGATGCTCTTCACCACGAACTGCACCATGTCGGTGAGGGTGATGGACCACATGCCGCCCATGGCCGAGTAGCCGACGACGATGGAGCCGCCGATCACGACGGCCGCCCAGCGCGGCACGTCGAACAGCACGTCGAAGACGGTTGCGTAGGCGATGGTGGAGGTGACGACCAGCATCAGCGTGTAGATCCACATCACCAGCCCGGAGATCATGCTCGCGGCGTCGCCGTAGCGCAGCGAGAGCATCTCGGCGACGGTGTAGACCTTGAGCCGGGCTATGCGGGCGGAGAAGAAGACGCTCAGGGCGAGCAGGCCCAGGCCGATGGCGAACACCATCCAGGCGCCCGAGAGGCCGTGGGTGTAGCCGAGGCGCACACCGCCGATGGTGGAGGCGCCGCCGAGGACGACGGCCGCCATGGTGCCGGTGTACATGACGGGGCCGAGACGGCGGCCGGCGACGAGGAAGTCGCTCTTGGACGCGGCGCGCCTCTTGCCCCACCATCCGACGCCGACGATGCCCAGCAGGTATCCGGTCATCACCAGGTAATCGATCGTCATGAGGGGCCCTCCGGTGGGGCGGCGGCAGGTGCCGGTAAGGCGGGGATAAGGGTGACGCTATGCGGGCCGCGGACTCCGAGGAAGAGCAGATTTCATCCAATGAGATGGTGAAGAATGGATGAACCATCCAACGGACGGACGAGATGACCACGCCCCACGCCCCCGCGCCCGGCTCCCCCGCCCTGCCCCTCGCCACGCTGCTCGCCGACCCCGAACTGGGTCTGGAACAGATCGCCGGCCCCGTCGACGACCGGCTGATCGGCACCGCCGGCACGACCGAGGTCGAGGATCCCGCGCCCTACCTGATCGGCGGCGAACTGCTCATGACGGCCGGTGTGCGCCTCCCCCACACCGCCGAGGGCATCGACGCGTACGTACGGGGCGTGGTCGGGGCGGGCGCCGCCGCGCTCGGGTTCGGTGTGGCGCCGGTGTACGACGAAGTGCCGCCGGAGCTGGTCCGCGCCTGCGAGCGGCACGCCCTGCCCCTGCTGCGCATCCCGGTCGCCACCCCGTTCGTCGCGATCGGCCGCTCCCTCTACGGCGCGATGGCCGAGGCCCGTACGCGTGACCTGCGGCAGATCTCCCGGGCCCAGTCCGGACTGGCCTCCGCCGCGGCCCGCCCGGACGCGATGCCCGCCGTCCTGCACCAGCTCTCGACCCATCTGGCCGCCTGGACCGTACTGATCGACGCGCACGGCCGGGAGCTGTTCAGCGCCGGGCCCCGGCCCGAACCGGCCGTCCGGCAGCAGCTGCTCGACCTGGCCGTGCGCACCATGGGCCGCTCCCGGCGGACCGGGGCGGGCCGCGCCCAGCGGCCTCCGACCGCCGCCGCCGAGCACCACGCGGGCAGCCGCCTCACCGTGCACACGCTTCCCGGCGGGGACGGCGGCGCCGGGCCGCTGGTCGTCGGCATCGCCGCCGCCGCACCGCCCACGGTCGTCCACCGCTCGGTGACGGGCGTCGCGACCGTCCTGCTCTCCCTGCTCACCAGCCCGCGGCACGCCCTGGGTACGGATACCGCCGGCGCGGGCGCGCTGGTGCGGCTGATGCTCGGAGCGTCGCCCGCCTCCGTCGCCCCGGCCCTGCTGCCGGCCGACGCTCCGCCGGGCGGGCGGTGGGTCGTGGTCCACGGGCTCCGCACCGGGCCGAAGGCCGGCCGTACGGTCCCCTCCGACGGCGACCCGGTGCAACTGGCAGCCCTCGGTACCGCCCTGGGCACCTCCTACCTCGACCTGGACGGCGACGCACTGCGCGCTCTGGTTCCCGGGGGACGCGGGGGCGGGGCCGGGGCCGATGCGGTGTTGGACCTGGAGGAGGCGGAGGCCGAAGCCGCTGCGCGGCTGGGGTGGACCCTGGGCTTCAGCGCGCCCGTGGCCACCGTCGACCTGCCCGTCGCCGACACGCAGGCCGAACGTGCGCTGCGGCGCGCGCTCGCCACGCGCGCGCCCGTCGTCCACCACCGCACGGAGGAGCAGAGCGTCCACGGCATCGTGAACGCCGCCGACGCGACCGCGCTGGCCCGCAGCCGGTTCGCCCCGCTGGACGCCGCGGCCTCGCCCGGACCCGCCGTCCTGCTGGAAACCCTGCGCACCTGGCTCGCCCTGCAAGGCAGTTGGGACCAGACGGCCTCAGCGCTCCAGGTGCACCGCAACACCGTGCGCCACCGCATCGGCCGCGTGGCCGAGCTGCTGGGCACCGATCTGCAGGACCCGGACGTCCGGATGGAGCTGTGGTTCGCCTTGCGCTGGCTGCCGGGCGAGCACCCGGCAGGCGGTGGGCGCGCGGCAGGCGGTGGGCGCGCGGACGGCGGTGGAGGCGCGGACGGCGGTACGGACGCGGACGGCGGCCGTCAGACGGTCACTTGGACTCCAGGTCGCTCTTGATCATGGCCATCGCGGACGCCAGCCGACTGAGGCCCTTCTGCACCTCGCGGATGCCCTCGCCGGCCTGCTGCTGGTCGTTCTTGCCGGTCCCGGCGACGCACTCGTTGCCTCCGTGCTCGAAGGCCGCCAGGGCCTCCGTCCAGAAGTCCTTCGCGTTGTCGCTCGGCACGGGGTCGAGCTTCTTGGCCTTCGCCACCGCTGCCACGAGCTCCTCGCAGGCGGGGCCCTGGACGTCCATCGGGCGCATGCTCACCTCGTTGACCCGGCCCGAGGTGTCGGTGAGCGCCCGCATGCTGCTCTCACCCCCTGATGACCACCAGTCCTCCAGCTTCTCGGCCGGGGTCGAGCTGCACCCCGTGAGCAACGCGCTGGCGACCACGGCCGTGGTCGCGGCAGTGAGTAGGCGGATACGCATACGCATGGAACCCCCCTTGTACGGTCGTGCCGATGCTGCCAGGAACCACCGGGCCGGGAGGGGCGAACGCCGAAACTCCGGAACCACCGCGCTCGCCGGACCGGGCCGGGGCCGGTCGGTCGGCGGGCGCTGCCGGCGGCGGGCCCGGCGTGGTGGTGCCTCGGGGTGCTCAGCCGGCGGCGGCCTGCCTGGGATCATGCGGTCCCCGGTGGCGATCAGGTACCAGGCCCGCTTGGTCCGCCAGGCGGGTCGGCCCCGTTCAGCCGGCGCCGAGGACGTTGTCGATGTACGCCGCGAGCGAGGCCCGCAGGCCGTCGGGGTCCATCCCCTGCTCGTCGATCAGGTGGGCCACGAGGTCGGCGCGGATGGCGGCCAGCAGGGCGTGGGCGGTGAAGTCGGCGTCGTGGACGGCGGGCATCTCCTCGAGTGCGGTACGGAGGATGCCGTGCCACCAGCCGTAGTGCTCGGCCTGGTAGGGGCTGCTGAGCCCGGCGTCCTCGGCGGCGGACATCAGGTTGCGGTTCTCGATCTTGAAGCGCAGGGAGGTGTCGAGGAGGTTCAGCACCCGCTGCCGGGGCGAGGATCCGGCCGCGTCCTGTGCCTCCCGCACGGCCTGGTGGAGGGGTTCGAGGCGGGAGGCGATCACGGCACCGATCAGCCCGGCCCGGTCGCCGAAGCGGCGGAAGAGGGTGCCCTTGCCCACGCCCGCCGCCGCGGCGATCTCGTCCATCGACACGCTCTGGGGGCTGCTGCTGGCGGCGAAGAGCGCGTCGGCCGCGGCCAGGACGGCTTCTCGGTTGCGCAGGGCGTCCGCGCGTTCCGTGCGCTGAGCCACAGGTCCTCCTTGGCGGCCTCGGGCGGCCGGTCCGTGCCGGACCGGGCTTGTGCTGTCGAACCGTTCGACGATACGCGCTGCCACCCTACGAGGGCTCCCGGGGAGGGTGCCCGGGCGGCGGGGCGCGGGGCGGGGCGCGGCCGCCGGTCAGCGCACCGCGGGCAGTTCCCGTTCGGCGAAGGCGCGGAAGGTGTGCGGCGGGCGCCCGGTGATCCGCCGGACGGTGTCCGAGGTGCGGTCCTCGGCCCCGTCGGCGATGGCGCGGTCCATCGCGGCCAGCATGGTGGCGAACTCCAGCGGGATCTCGGTCGCCCACCGGTCGCGCAGCTCCTCGAAGGTCAGGTGCCGGTGCACGACGGGCCGGCCGGTGACCTCGGCGATGATCGCGGCGGCCTCCTCGTAGCTCAGCGCTTCCGGCCCGGTCAGGATCAGGTCGGTGTTGGGCGCCTGTTCGTCGGTCAGGGCGCGTACGGCGACGGCGGCGATGTCCTGCGCGTCGACGAAGCCGACCCGGCCGTCCCCCGTGGCGGTCCGGATGGCGCCCTCGTCACGGATGCTGCGGGCGTGCGGGCCGCCGGCGAAGTTCTGCATGAACCACGAGGGCCGCAGCACCGCCCACTGCTCGAACAGGCCGGGCAGGGCCTGGTGGACCTGCCCCACGGCCGGGCCGCCGGCGGGGATCGCCGACGAGCTGAGCAGTACCGCCCGGACCACGCCCGCCGCGCAGGCCTGGCGGAGGAAGGGGAGCATGGCGTCGGCCGGGTCGGAGGAGCCGATGGGCGGGACGAGGTACACGCGGTCGACCCCGTCCAGTGCCGCACCCCAGGTCGCGGGCTCGTTCCAGTCGAAACGGACGGCTTCGGCGCCGTCCACCGGGGTGGCGCTGCGACCGCCCGCCTTGACGCGGCGGCCTTCGGCTACGAGGCCTGCGGTGACGCGGCGCCCGGTGGTGCCGGTGGCTCCGATGACCAGCGTGGCCTTCAGGTCGCTCATCGCCCGGCTCCCGCGAAGTCGATGCCCGGCTCCTGGGCGGCGAGCGGGTTCCAGTAGTCGCGGTAGGAGGTGATGAGCCCGTCCTCGACGGTGACCACGGCGATGTAGGTCATGTCGAAGGGGCTGCCGGTCCGCACCAGGCGGCCGACCCCGCGCATCTCGACGACGACCGTCTCGGGGGCGGTGGTCTGGTGGACCGTCACCTCCGGGAAGTCGTGGAGGTCGATGTGGTCGGGGTAGAGGCGCATGTAGTCGGAGATGGCCTGCCGCCCTTCCAGGCGCCCGGGCCGGCCCGGGGGCGCGAAGGGGAACTCCAGGACCCCGTCCTCGTGCCACAGGGCCGTCCAGGCGGGGATGTCCTTCGCCAGCAGCAGCCGCAGGCCGTGGCGGTAGAGCTCCGCGGGCGTCATGGGGGTTGTCATGTTCGAGCCTCCGCTCCCATAAACGGACCACCGGTCCGCATGACACGAAGCATACGGACCGCCGGTCCGCTTAGCAAGGACGCGCACTCGCAGGCAGACACCCCTGCCCCAAGCGCCTCAAAGCCTGAAGACCCGATGAGCCGGGCTCCGGACCGCCTCATCGGAGGCCAAGACGGCTCCCCTTATCTGCCACCTACAGCTCGACCTGCCACGGCGCGTCGATGTATCCGTAGAACTCCTCGAAACCGCGGGAGTTGGGGTGGCTGGGCTGGTCGCCCTCCTGCGGCCCGAAGCCCCACTTGCCGATCACCGCGGTCCGGTAGCCGCGGGCGCGCAGCACTTCGGCGAAGGTGGTGTCCCCGGCCTTCAGTGCGCCGGCGACGCCGTTGGGGTTGGCGCGGACGGCGGAGTGGCCGGTGTGCAGGCCGGTCAGCAGCGAGCAGCGGGACGGGGCGCAGACCGCGGCCGTCGAGTAGGCGTCGGTGAACCGCAGGCCCTCGGCGGCGAGCCGGTCGATCCGCGGCGTGGTGATCAGCTGCTGGCCGTAGGCCCCGAGGTCGCCGTAGCCGAGGTCGTCGGCGAGGATCACGACGAAGTTGGGAGTCGCCGGTGCGGCGGCGGCCGCCGTGGCCTGCGCTGCCCCGGCCGCCGCCTGGGCCTGCGGTGCGGTGGGTAGCGCGGCCAGGCCTACGGCGGCCGCGGACCCTGCGAGGAAGTGGCGACGGGTGGGCATCGGGGGGCCTTGGCTCTCGCGGATGGAGTTCGATCATGCGGAGAGCACTGCCCGATGGCCATGCACGGGGCATGAAGAGCGTGTGACAACGCCCGGTCCGGCGCGTCAGCGGCGCTGCCACTCCTCGGCCAGCAGCCGGTAGGAGCGGACCCGGTCCGCATGGCCGTGGGTGATGGTGGTGATCAGCAACTCGTCTGCTCCGGTCGCCTCTTGGAGCCGTTCCAGGTGATCGGCGACGGTCCGCGCCGAGCCGACGAACTGGGTGTCCACCCGGTCGGCGACGAGTTCCCGGTCCGCCTCCGTCCAGGGCAGCGCGCGTGCCTCGTCGGGTGTGGGAAAGGGGATGGCGCCCTCGGCGGTACGGATGCTGCGCACCCACGGCGCGTATCCGGTGGCCAGTTCGCGGGCGGTCGCGTCGTCCTCGGCGACGACGACGTCGGCGGACACCGTCACGTACGGCCGGTCCAGCTCCGCGGACGGTTTGAAGGCGGCCCGGTAGCCTTCCGCCGCCTCCAGCACCGAGGCGGGGCTGACGTGGTAGTTCGCCGCGAACCGCAGCCCGTTGCGGCCCGCGGTCTCCGCGCTGACGCCACCGCTGCTGCCCAGGATCCACACCTGTACGTCGGCACCCTCGCCCGGGACGGCGTGTGCCTCCAGGCCCTCCGGGGAGCGGTAGTCGCCCCGGAGCAGAGCGAGGACGTCGTCGACCTGCTCGGCGTAGTCCTGCGGCTGGGCGCCGGGCAGGTTCAGCAGCCTCTGCTGGAGTGCGATGCGGGGATGGCGCAGCAGGTGCTCGAAGGAGAACCGGGGCGGGATGCGCAGCCCGTTGGGGGTGTATCCGTCCACGACGGGGGTGCCGGGCGCGGCCGGTTCGCCGGAGCGCGGCTGCGGCCGGCCGGCCGAGCGGCCCAGGCCCAGGTCGAGACGGCCGGGGTGCAGGGCGTCGATCAGGCCGAACTCCTCGACCGTGGACAGCGCGGTGCGGTGCCCGAGCTGGACGGCGCCGGAGCCGATCCGGATGGTCGTGGTCGCGGAGGCCGTCAGCGCGAGGACGACCGCCGGGGAGGTTCCGGCGACCCCCGGATTGAGGTGGTGCTCGGCGAACCAGTAGCGGGTGTAGCCGAAGGCCTCCGTCTGCCGGGCGAGGTCGATGCTGTGGTGCAGGGCCTCGGCGGCGGTGGAGCCGGACGGGACCGGGACGAGGTCGAGGACCCCGAGGGGGATGCCGGACATGCGGGGGCTCCTTACAGGTCGGGAGAGGCGGGCTCGGGGATCCCGGCGCGCGGCGCCGGGCCGTTCGGCGGCCGGGCGGGGCCGGGCACGGAGAGCCCGAGGTGGTCGCGCAGGGTGGTGCCCTCGTACTCGGTGCGGAAGACGCCGCGCTCCTGGAGCAGCGGGACGACGGTGTCCGCGAATCCGTCCAGGCCGCCGGGCGTGATGTGCGGGACGAGGATGAACCCGTCGGCCGCGTCGGCCTGCACCAGGCCGTTGATCGACTCGGCGACCGTGGCGGCGGAGCCGACGAAGGTCTGGCCGGAGGTGGTCGCGATGACGAGTTCGCGGATCGACAGCTTCTTGGCCTCGGCGAGCTCGCGCCACTGGCGGGCGGTGTCGAGCGGGTCGCGGAACTGGCGGACGCCGGCCCGGCCGAGGGCGATGGTGTTCTCCCCGACCACCGGGTCGACGGCGGGCAGCGGGCCGTCCGGGTCGTAGGCGGACAGGTCCCGGTTCCAGACGTGTTCCAGGTACTTGATCGCGGTCTGTCCGCTGACCTGGAGGCGGCGGACCTCGTGCGCGATCTCGTGGGCCTCGGCGTCGGTGTCGCCGAGTACGAAGGTGGCCGCGGGCAGGATCTTCAGCTGGTCGGGGGTCCGCCCGTACGCGGGAAGGCGGCGCTTGACGTCGGAGTAGAACGCCCGCCCCTCGTCGAGCGTCCCGTACCGGCCGAAGATCGCGTCGGCACTGGAGGCGGCGAACTCACGGCCCTCGTCGGAGTCCCCGGCCTGGAAGATCACGGGCCGGCCCTGCGGGCTGCGCGGCACGTTGAAGTGCCCTTCGATGTCGAAGTGCTGCCCCTGGTGGGCGAAGGCCCCGGGCCGCGCGTCCCGCAGGAACACGCCCGACTCGGGGTCGGCGAGGATCTCGGAGCCGTCCCACGAGTCGAACAGCTCCGTCGCGGTGGCCAGGAACTCCCGCGCACGGGAGTAGCGGTCCTCCCGGGGCAGGAACCCGCCGCGCCGGAAGTTCTCGCCGGTGAAAGCGTCCCAGGAGGTGACGACGTTCCAGGCGGCCCGGCCCTCGGACAGGTGGTCCAGCGAGGCGAACTGGCGGGCCACCTCATACGGTTCGTTGAAGGTCGAGTTGATCGTTCCGGTCAGCCCGAGGCGTTCGGTGACGGCCGCCAGGGCGGCGAGCACCGTGAAGGTGTCGGGACGGCCGACGACGTCCAAGTCGTAGATCTTTCCGCCCTGTTCGCGCAGTCGCAGCCCCTCGGCGAGGAACAGGAAGTCGAACTTGGCGCGTTCGGCGGTCCGCGCGAAGTGGACGAACGAGTCGAAGTCGATGTGGCTGCCCGCCGCCGGGTCGCTCCACACGGTGGTGTTGTTGACTCCGGGGAAGTGGGCCGCGAGATGGATCTGCTTGAGCGGCTCGCTGCTCATGTTGGGTCCTTCCGGGTCCGGGATCAGGCGGCGGAGTGGTCGGCGGCGCGGTCGGCCGACCGTGCGGCGTAGCGGCCGGCCGGGCGCTCCAGGCCCAGCAGTCCGCGCAGGGTGTCCGCCTCGTAGGCGCGGCGGAACACCCCGCGCCGCTGGAGCTCCGGCACCAGCCCCCGGGTGATCGCGGGCAGGTCGTGGGCGAGTGCGCCCGGCCGCAGCCGGAAGCCCGACAGGCCGGCCGTCCGCCAGTCCTGGAGCAGGTCCGCCAGTTGCGCGGAGGTCCCGGTGAAGATCGCCGCGTCACTGGCGTACGGGGCGCCCGCGAGCGCGTCGAGGCGTTCCTTGCGCGCTGCGGCCGCCGGGGCGTCCTCGTCCAGGAAGACGGTGAGGTCCGCGAAGAGGTGCAGCGGCTGCGCCCGCTCGTCGGCCCCGGCCGATTCCCGGGCCCGGCGGATCTCCCCGGCCGCGGCGCGGACCGCTTCGGCGTCGCGCGCGGCGATGTACCCGACATCCGCGGACCGGGCGACGAGGCCGTGGGCGGCGCTGCGGTCGCCGGGGGCACCGGCGGTGTACGCCGCGGTGACCAGGGGCTGTCCCTGCGGCGGGCGGGGGGTGATCGACGGTCCCCTGACGCTGAAGTGACGGCCCTCGAAGTCGATGTAGTGCAGCTTGTCGCGGTCGACGAACCGGCCCGTGGCCACGTCCCGGATCTCGGCGTCGTCGCCCCAACTGTCCCACAGCCGCCGGATCACCTCGACGTGGTCGGCTGCCTCCTCATGGGCCTCCGCATCGGAGAGCGGGGCCGCCCGGCGGCCGAAGTGCCGCTCCTCGTACTCCAGTTGGGACACCTGGATGCGCAACCCCGCACGGCCGCGGCTGACGTGGTCGAGAGTGGCGATCGCCTTGGATATGTGGAAGGGCTCGGTGTGGGTGGCCGTCACGGCGGGGACCAGGCCGATGTGCCGGGTCAGCGGTGCGACGCGGGCGGCGGTGAGCACCGCGTCGAGCCTCCCCCGGACCTGGTCCGTGCGCCCGTCGGGCCCTTCGGCCGAGGACGACTGGACGGAGAGGGCGTCCTCGAAGGTGACGAAGTCGAGCAGTCCGGCTTCGGCCACGGCCACGGCGGCGGCCCAGTGCCGGGCCGTGAACAGCTCCCCGGGCCGCGCACCCGGCTCGCGCCAGGCGGCGGGGTGCCAGCCGGCGCCGTCGAGGGCGACGGCCAGGTGCAGGGAGTCGGAAGACTCCGATGTGAATGTGAATGTGAATGTGGATGCGGATGCGGATGCGGATGCTGAAGCGGGCGGGAATGCGGGCGGGGATGTGGACACGTCGAATTACGCCTTCCTGATCGGCCGTACGAAAAGGAGGCCGATGTGCGTCGCGAATGTGAGGGCGCAGGAGAGGGGGCGGGGAAGGGAGAAGAGGCCCGTCGCCAATGTCTCCTCGAAACGCTACGCCCGATAGTGGTGCCATACAAGGACCGAAATATTAAGAGCAGTTGGCAGCGGTATTGCCGGGCGCCCGGACGGCCAGGAAGGACGGACGGCTGCGCAGGGTGAAGCCGATCGACTCGTACAGCCGGATCGCCGTCGTGTTGCTCGCGGCGGTGTGCAGGAACGGGACGTCGCCGCGCTCCCGGATGCCCGCGGCGACGGCGCGGACCAGCCGGGTGGCCAGTCCCCTGCCCTGGTGGTCGGGATGGGTGCACACCGCGCTGATCTCGGTCCAGCCGGGCGGCCGCAGCCGCTCGCCGGCCATCGCGATCAGCCGGCCCCGGTGCCGGATGCCGAGGTACGTGCCCAGCTCGACGGTCCGGGCGAGGAACGGGCCGGGCTTCGTGAGCTCGATCAGGGCGAGGATCTCGGGTACGTCGCGGGGGCCGAGCCAGACCGCCTCGGGAGCGGGTTCGGCACGCAGCGCGGTGTCGACCAGCTGGACGCCGTGGAGCGACGCGACGGTCTCCCAATCGGCGGGCGGGGTCAGCCCGCCCGCCAGCCCGGCGGTCCCGCCGTCGCCGATCAGCCCGTGCAGCTCGGCCCAGGAGTCCGGGTCGGCCGGGTCCGCGAGGGCGGCGAACGGCGAGACGTCCGACGGGTAGCGGGCGGCGCCGGCGGCTGAGGGGCCCGTCCCGGTCCGGGCCGTCCGCTCGGCGAAGGAGGCGTGCGGGCCGGACAGCGAGGCCCAGACGGGGTTGTCGAGGATGTGCGGGGACACCACGGTGCCCGGGCCCGCGCCCGCACCCGCACTCGTACTCGTACTCGTACTCCTCCTCGTGCCTGTACGCGGGCTCAGGCTCGCCGTCGTACCGGAAGTGGTGTTCGTGCTCATGGGGCGGGCTCTCCGTCCGTGGCGCGGCCCGGGGGCCGGGGATTCAGGAGTTGGTCACCGGCAGGCCCGGCGGGTCGACCTCCGAGGTGGTGACGGCCTCGTTGGACAGGTTCCAGGCATCGAGCAGCTGCGCGTACTGGCCGTTCTTGACCAGGTGGTTGATCGCCTCCGCCACCGGCTTGGCGAGCCCGCTGTCCTTCTTCGCGGTCGCGGCGATCAGGCCCTGGAGCGACTCGCCGGCACCGGAGAAGGAGCCCGCGTTGCGGGTCGGCGCGTTGCTGCTCGCCGTCTGGGTGATGTGGTAGGCGATGGACGGGTTCGGGCCGAAGCTGAGGTCGATCTTCTTGCCGCTCAGGGCCAGGTAGGTGCTGTTGGCGTCGGGGAAGTACTTGACGGTGATGTCCTTGCCCTCGGCCTGGAGCTTCTTCTGCCACTCCAGCAGGATCTTCTCCTGGTTGGTGCCCGAGCTGACCGCGACCGTCTTGCCCGCGAGGTTGCGGTAGTCGCCGCCGAAGTTCCAGGGGTTGTCCTTCAACGTCTCGAAGGCCAGGTTGTCCTGCCGGTAGGAGGCGAACTCGTACTTCTTCTTGCGCTCCTCCGTGACGGTGACGTTCGTGAAGGCCACGTCCACCTTGCCGCTGTCGATGCCGACGAAGAGGTTCTCCCAGGTGGAGTTCTTCACCACCGGCTTGAGCCCGAGCGCGGCGGCCACCAGCCGGCCGAGGTCCGGCTCCGCCCCGGTCAGGGTCTTCTGGTCGGTGCCGACGTACGCCAGCGGCGGGAAGCCGGCGGGCAGCGCGCCCACGCCGATGACGAGCTCGCCGCGTTCGCGGACGGCGGCGGGCAGCTGCGCCCGCAGGGCCTCCACGGCGGGGACGGTCAGCTCGGTCTGCCCGGCGGCGCCGTTGGACACGGCGCCGACGGTGACCGTGTCCCCGCCCGCCCCCGCCACGCGCTGCTGCTGGCCTCCGGACAGCTGCCGCGGATAGGCGCCGGTCCGGTCGCCGAGCCCGACGCGCTCCAGGAGTTCGCGCGCCCTGGCCCTGGCCTGCGGGCGCGGCATGCTACCGGTGGCGACCGGGGCCGCCGCGACGTTGTCGAGCACTGTCAGGTGCGGGAAGAGGTTGAAGTTCTGGAAGACGAAGCCGATCCGCCCGCGCTGGGCGAGGATCGCGCGCTCGCTCAGCTCCTTCAGCCGCCCGCCGTGCCGCTGTACGCCGATCAGCTCGCCGCCCACGCTGACGTAGCCGGACTCGGGCTTCTCCAGGTGGTTGACGACCCGCAGCAGGGTGGACTTGCCGGAGCCGGAGGGGCCCAGGATCGCGGTGACCGTGCCCGGCCGGAGGGTGAGGCTCACCCCGTCCAGCACCTGCTGCCGGCCGTACCACTTGTGCACGTCGTGGACCTCGATCGCGGCGGCCCGCGTGGGCGTGGCGGTGGTCATCGCGCCGTCTCCTTCCGGAAGCGGTCCCGGAGATCGCGCAGGCCCGTCCGGGCCCGCTGCAGAGGGGTGGGCGGCAGGGTGCGCAGCGCGCCGCGGGCGTAGTACCGCTCGACGTAGAACTGGACGACCGAGAGGACGCTGGTGAGGACCACGTACCAGAAGGTGGCCACCATCAGCAGCGGCACCACGTCGCCGGAGTAGGTGCTGCCGAGGCTCTGCACGGTGCCGAACAGGTCGAGCAGCGATACGTAGAAGACCAGCGAGGTGGCCTTGACCAGCCCGACCAGCTGGTTGACGTAGGCGGGGACGATGGAGCGCAGCGCCTGGGGAAAGACGATCCGGGCGAACTGGTACCGCTTGGGCAGTCCCAGCGCGGCCGCCGCCTCGTGCTGGCCCTGGTCGACGGAGAGCAGCCCCGCCCGGACCACTTCGGCCGCGTACGCCGCTTCGCACAGGCTCAGTCCGACGACCGCGACAACTATGTCGGTGGCCAGCCGCGACTCGTCGAAGGTGAAGAAGGCGGGGCCGAAGGGCACCCCGATGCTCAGGGTGGGGTAGAGGGCGCTGAGGTTGTAGAGGAACAGCAGGACCACGATCAGCGGCACCGAGCGCAGCAGCCAGATGTACGTCCAGCTCACCGACCGCAGTACGGGGTTCGCGGAGAGCCTGCCGAGGGCGAGCAGGATGCCGCCCGCGAGGCCGAGGACGGCGCTGTACGCGGCGACCTGGAGGGTGATGAGCAGGCCCTCGAGGATGGCCGGGCGGACGAACCAGTACGCGAACCGGTCCCACTGGTAGAAGGGGTTGGTCAGCAGCCCGTGGGCGGCCTGGGAGAGCAGCACCAGCACGATGACGGTGCCGATCCACCGTCCGGGCCGGCGGAGCCGGAGGACCCGCTCCGCCGGCGTCGGCGGTCCCGGGGGCGCGGTGTGGACGAGTGATTCGGTGGTCAAGGGCACTCCAGCAGCATTCGATAAATCGAAGAATCGAAAAGCAGCCGTCATGCCGGTCAGAAGAGGCCGCTGATGTCGTTATCTGCGGCGTAAGCTAGGCAGCCCGGAGAAGGGCTGTCAACGGTCCTGATATCGATATCCGCGGAAGCGTGCGGCAATTTCATCCGCCGTACACACAACGCCTTCCGGTGAAATGAAACGGGCTGTCGTTCACAGCCAGGGGAGCTGGTCGGCGGAGTACCGGTGGGCGCGGAAGACGGAGTTCTGGGCGCCGGCCGAGGACTCCAGGCCCACCCCCTCGCCGAACGACCGGAACTGCGGGACCACGAACTCCCAGACCACGTCACCGCCGGGGGTCACCTCGAAGAGCCGCCCGAAGGAGCCCTCGGCGATGAAGGTGTTGCCGTTGGGAAGCCGCTGCGCGCTGGACATGTACGGGCTGTAGAAGTTCTGCGGCGGGTTGTCTTCGTACGACCACACCTCCTTGCCCGTGCGCGGGTCGAGCTCCAGCACCCGCGAGTACGGCAACGAAGTGGTGTCGCGGTAGGTGCCGTTGTCGAAGACGAGGATGTTCCCGCCCGCCAGCTCGTGCGGATGGTGCTGCTGCGCGAGGACGTCGGGGCCGATGTGCCAGAGCACCGAGCCGTCGGTGCGGTCGACGGCCACGGCGGAGGACGCGCTGCGGAAGCCCACCACGATCGAGCCGTCGGCGCGTTCGTTGACGGTGTTGGCCATGGGCCAGTGCTCGCGGGCGAAGTGCCGGTTGAGCGGGAACTCCTCGGGGTCGAGGTGGTCGATGGCGGCCCAGCGCCATACCTCCTCCCCGTCCCAGGTCAGCTCGTACACGACGTCCCCGTAGATCACCCCGCCCGGTGCCTCGGAGCCGGGGATGCCGCCGCGGATCCGGGCGGCGTCGGCCGGGTTCAGCGGTTCGACGACGGTGATGATGAGGTTGCCGTTGCGCAGCAGCGAGGCGTCGTGGTGGTGGAAGGGGTGTCTGACCTCGCGGATCACCGTGGAGTCGGGGGCCAGTTCCTGGAAGATGCCGCCGTGGTAGACGTCCCAGATGGGGAAGAGGGTCGGGCTGGTGGTGTCCTTGGCCGCGTAGAAGAGGTTGCCGCCCGGGAGGAGCTGGGCCTGGCGGCCGGGCGGGTGCGGCGAGTTCCAGGTGTGGACGGGCCGGCCCTCGATGTCGACGAGGTGGATCTCGCCGGCGCTGGTGATGGGCGTGTAGAGGGTGTAGCCGCCGTAACTGCGGGCGGGGTCATGGGCGATGAGACCGACGCCGCGGCGGCGCAGGGTGTTCTGGTCGACGGTCACGGGGGATCTCCTGTACGGGGTGTGGCTCAGCGGACGGTGACGGCGGCCGGGTCGACGGCCGTCAGGGGTGCGGGGTGCAGATGGCCCAGCAGCGCCGCGCGGTCGGCGGAGCCGGGCAGGCCCTGGGCGGCCTTCGCCCAGCCGGCCTCCTGCTCCAACTGGGCCAGCAGCTCGGGCGAGAGGGTCGCGCCGTACTCGTAGCGGGGCTGGAAGGCGTCCACGTATCCGGCCTGGAGGGCGCCCTTGGACTGGGCGAGCACGGCCTTGCGCGCGGCGGCCTGGTCGGTGGCGATCTCGCGCTGGGCCTTCAGCAGTGCCCGGAGGACGGCCGTGATCGTCTCCTCGGTCGCCTTCGGGCCCGCGACGAGCAGGGTCCGGGCCGTGTAGCCGGCGAAGGGGAGCTCGGCGTAGCGGTCGCCCAGGGTGGTGCGGGCGGAGTCGTAGAAGCTGGGGAAGGTGACCCCGGCGTCGATGTCGCCCCGGGCCAGCGCCGAAGTGACCTGGTTCGGGGCGAGGTTCACGACGGTGATGTCCGCGGCCGTCAGCTGGACGGAGGCGAGCATCCGCGACAGGGCGTACTCGACGTTCGTGCCCTGCGGGACTCCGACCTTGCGGCCCTTCAGCGCGGCGAAGCCGCTGATCCGCCGGTCGGTGCGGGTCAGCAGGCGCCAGTCGGAGAACCGGGACAGGTCGGCGACGATCCGCACCTCGCGCCCGCCCAGCGCGGCCGTGACCGCGGGCAGGTCGCCCACGACACCGAGCTGGGCCTGACCGCCGAGCACGGCGTTCAGCGCGTCCCGCCCGCTGGGCTGGGTCGTCACGGTGGCGTCGATGCCCTCGGCGGACCACAGTCCGCGCTCCTGCGCCACGTAGACGGGCGCCCCGCCGAGGTGGTCGGAACCGGCGAGGGAGACGGCGGAACGGCCGCCGCCCGCCGGGCCGGAGCCGCCGGGGCCGCCGGCGCAGGCCGAGGTGAGCGCGCAGAGCAGGGCCGCCGTCAACAGGGCGACCACTGCACGGGGTCTGAGCATGGAGAGTCCTTCCGGGGACGGAGGTTCGGGCAGAGATGGGGGTGAGAAGGGCTTCAGCCGGAGCCGAGGTGGCGGGCGATCAGTGAGCGCAGGTCCGGGTCGGGCGCCCCGGCGGGCACGGCGTGGTCGGCCAGCACCCGCCCGGGGCTCCCGCCGAGGACGACGACCCGCTCGGCGAGGGCCAGCGCCTCGTCGATGTCGTGCGTGACGAACAGGACGGTGGTTCCGCGGCGCTGCCACAGCTCCCGCAGCAGGGTCTGCATCCGGGTCCGGGTCAGGGCGTCGAGCGCCCCGAACGGCTCGTCCATCAGCAGCACTTCGGGTTCGGCGGCCAGGGCGCGGGCCAGCGCGACGCGTTGCTGCATGCCTCCGGACAGCTGCGCCGGGTACTTCTCGGCGCCGTCCGCGAGCCCCACCTCGGCCAGTGCCGCGAGGGCGCGGCGGCGGCGTTCGGGACGGGGCAGGCTCAGGCGCTTGAGGGCGAACTCGACGTTGCCGCGGGCGGTGCGCCAGGGGAAGAGCGCGTAGTGCTGGAAGACCACGCCCCGTTCCGGGCCGGGCCCGCGCACCGGAGCCGAACCCGCCGTCACCCGCCCTTCGGTGGGCTGTACGAACCCGGCCACCGCGTTGAGGACGGTGGACTTGCCGCACCCGCTGGGCCCGAGCAGCGCCGTGAACGAGCCGGCCGGGAGCTTCAGATCGGTGCGCTCCAGCACCTGGGCGCCCCCGTAGCGGACCGACAGCCCCTCCAGTCGTACTCCCAGGCTCATGAGGCGCTCCAGTGCACGAACCGGCGGCCGACCGCGGCCAGTACGAGGTCGACGGCCACGCCGAGCAGCCCGAGCACGAGCAGCCCGGCGAACATCCGGTCCACGCGCAGGAACTGGCCGTCGACCTGGAGCCGGTACGCCAACCCTCTGTCCGCGCCGCCCAGTTCCGCCGCCACCAGGGCGAGCAGCGCCACCGAGGCCCCGTACCTCAACGCGGCGAGCACCGCGGGTGCGGCGGCGGGCAGCAGCACCTCGGTGAACCGCCGGTGCAGCGGCGCCCCCAGCGACCTGGCCGCCCGCAGGTGGGACACCGGCACCCGGGACACCCCGTCGTGGACGTACAGCCAGACGGCGAGCAGGACGGCGTACGCGATGAGCAGCCGCTTGGAGGTCTCCCCGATGCCGAACCAGGCGGTCGCGAGCGGGACCAGCGCGATGGCCGGTATGGGCCGCAGGAAGGAGACCACCGGCGTGACGGCGGCGGACAGTCTCGGCAGATAGCCGGTGGCGAAGCCGAGCGCGCTGCCGACGAGGGCGCCCAGTGCGAAACCCTGCCCGGCACGGGCCAGGCTGGCACCGAGGTCGGCGGCCAGGAGGCCGCTGCGGGCACTGTCCACGAGCGCGGTCGCGGTCTCGCCGGGCGTGGGCAGCAGCCCCGGGGCCACCGCACCGGCCCAGGCGAGCAGGGACCACAGCGCGAGCACGGCACCTGCCGCGGCCAGGGCCGGGCCGAGCCGGCTGAGGGCCCGGCCGGGCGGTGAATGGGTGGCGTGCACGGGGCGGCTCCTCGGTCGGTTCCTCGGTCGGTTCCTCGGTCGTCGATAAGTGAGGTCAATAATTGACCAGGCTTATGACGGCGGTGTTGCGGCAGTGCGAAACCTCTCCGGAGCCCTCCGGACGCCGTTCGGTGATGAGGTACGTTCGCCTGCGTGTCTCGACCCGAACCCACGCCAGAGGCGATCGAGGTCGGACGGGTGATCCGGAGCTGCCGCAAACAGCGCGGCGTCTCGATGGCCGTCCTCGCCACCCGCTCCGGGCTCTCCCAGCCGTTCCTCAGCCAGCTCGAACGCGGCCTCGCCACGCCCAGCCTCAGCTCGATCTACCGGATCGCGGAAGCGCTGGACGTCACCCCGGGCACCTTCCTGCGGCCGCCCGCGCGACCGGGTGCGGTCAGCCACGAGAGCGACCCGCAGGTGATCCGCGTGAACGAGGCCACCGGGCAGATCGCCCAAGTGCTCATCCCCGGCGGGCGCAGCACGCTGATGGAGGCCTACGAGCACCACTTCGAGCCCGGCCAGGGCGAGCGCGGCTGGTTCGAGCACCCCGGCGAGGACTTCCTGTACGTACTGGAGGGCGAGATCGTCCTCGAGGTCGAGGGCGAGGAACCGCTGACGCTCCGCGCCGGGCAGAGCGCACACCACCGGGGCGAGGTCCCGCACCGATGTCGCCTGGCGGGCCCGGCCGCCGCACGCACGCTGCTGGTCATCGCGAACGCCTAGGCCGACGCATGACCGGTGACGGGTGACGCGTGGCGTGTGACAGGTGGCGCCACGCGCCGCTGCCGTTCGCACCTAAGCCGGCCCCGCCTCCCTAGCTCCCCACCTCCCGGCCTCCGCCGCCGCCCGTCAGCGGCAGGCCCGGCCGGTACGCCTCCCGCGCGCTCCCACTCCCACTCCCCCCCACCACCACTGCCGAGGATCTGATCCGCCATGAGTGACTCCGTCGCCGCACTGAGCGTCAGCGAGGCCCGGTCCCGCCTCCACGAGCTGACCGTCGTCGATGTCCGTACCCCGGCCGAGTTCGCCTCCGGGCACCTGCCGGACGCCGTCAACATCCCGCTCGACCGCGTCGCGCGGGCGCTGCCGGAGCTGCGGCAAGCCGCCGGGCGGGGGCCGCTCCTGCTGGTGTGCGCCTCGGGCGCCCGCTCGGACAACGCCGTCGGGACGCTGGCCTCGCACGGCATCTCCGCCTCGACCCTGACCGGCGGCACCACGGCCTGGGCCGCCGCGGGTCACGGGCTCCGGTACCCGGACGGCCGGCCGCGGGCCGTGTGGGCCATGGAGCGCCAGGTCCGCTTCACCGCGGGCGGCATCGTGCTGCTGGGCCTGGCCCTGGGCCAGTTCGTCCATCCGGCGTTCGCGCTGCTGTCCGCCGGGGTCGCGGCCGGCCTGATGTTCTCCGCGCTCACCAACACCTGCGGCATGGCGGTCGTACTCGGCCGGCTGCCGTTCAACCAGCGACCCGGGACCGCTCCCGCGGGCACGGCGAGCGCGGGGACGCAGGGCTGACGAAGCACCCCGCCACGCTCGGCGTGGCGGAGTGGCGGAGTACCGGGGCATCCAGTACTGGGGGTGCTCTCGGCGGGCCGGGGGCTACTGGGAGTCGGGTACGTACTTGTAGCCGACGCGGCGCACGGTGGAGATCCGGTTGCGGTGGGCGGGGCCGAGCTTGCGGCGCAGCCGGGCCACGTGAACGTCGACGGTACGGCCGTCGCCGATGTGCCCGTAACCCCAGATGCCCGAGATGAGGGAATCGCGCGTGTGCACCGTGTACGGGTTGCTCACGAGGTGGGCCAGGAGGTCGAACTCCAGGTACGTGAGGTCCAGTTCGCGCCCGTCGACCTCGACGAGCCGGCGTTCGCGGTCGACGCGTATGGCGTCGTCGGACCGGTCGGGTTCGGCGCGCGGTGCCGGTTCCGGTCCGCGGGCCGGGAGCGCCACGGGTTCGAGGGGATGGATCTCGGGGCGCACTCCGTGCGCTTCCATCAGGGCCACGGGGTCGACGTGCGCCGGCAGGAACACGAGGTAGCCGACGCGGCCGCCGTCGGCCCGGTCGGCGAAGACGGCCGGCGGGCGCTCGCCGACGAGCTGGAGACGGGGGGCCGGGGAACGGCGGGCGGCGGGTGCGGGAACTGCGGTGGTCACGATGAGCCCCTTCGGCTGCTCGGAGTGAGGTACGGATGCCGGGTTTTCGGCCACGACGGGTCAGGGGATCTCCGTGACGGTCTCGACCGGGAAGGTCGGAGCGCCGCGCGCCGGGCGGACCCGTACGGCCCGGAGGGGCCGGGGTCGCGAAAGGCGCGGCCTACAGCGGGAAGCGACGGCCGGAACGCCGGCGCACGTCGAGGAAATGCCCTGTCGAAGAAGCCCTAGAAGGGTCGGCAGACGGCGCTGGCGACGAGACGGAAGTCAACGTGCCTGCGGCGTACGAGCAACGGCTGCGACGGGGACATGGACATATCGTGAAGTGCGGTGCGGGCGCTCGTCAATACTTCCCTACTGATTGCATAGGAAATGGCCGGGAGCAGAGGCCCGCCCACCGGGTGGACCCGGGGATCCACCCAAGCCCCGAAGGTCCGCCCACTGACCTCCCGTCGGGTCAACTTCCCTAACTGCCACACCCCCTGACGAGTGATCCGGCGCGGCCCCCGCCACCACGGGCCGGACCGGCGGCCCTTGAAGACACCGTCTTTCATTTCAAGACCGCGCTGTCCGGCATTCGGTCACGCTCTTGCCGGGACGGTCGCTACGGGCGAGTATCCCTATCAATCCGATGGGAAAGGTGGGGATCCGGTGAAGTGCCGCCCGCCCAGACACTGATGCCGTCGACACGCCCCCGGCCGACGCCACCCGACAACGTTCCGGAGTAGTCGACATGACCACCGCCACCACCCCTGGCACCGCCGCCCGCCCAGCCCCCGCGCCACGCGCCGGCACCCGGACCTGTCGGTGACACCCGTGCCGACGACACCGGGCATCACCGCCCTCCGGCCCGCCGACGCACAGCGCCGCAGGCTCCTGCGCACCGCTCGCGATGTGGCGGAGGACCTCGCCGCCGACGCCATCGCCCGCGACCTGGCCGGCGCCCCGCCCGCCGACGAGACGGCCAGGCTGCGCGAGGCCGGACTGCTGGCAGCCCTCACCCCGCCCGGGGCCGACCGCGGGGCGGACTGGCGTACCGCGTGCGCCGTCATACGGGAGATCGCCGCGGCGGACAGCTCCGTCGGCGACGTCCTCGCGCGCCACTACGTCCACGCGTGGAGCGGACGCTTCTACGCTCCCCACCACCACGCGGCCGCCCTCGAAGAGGAGTCGGTGCGCGAGCAGTGGCTGTGGACCGGCGCGGTCCGCGCCCCCGCACCCCACGACGACACCGAGGGGCTCGACCTCGTGCTGCGCCGGCGCAGCACCGGCTACGCGCTGAACGGGTACCGGTCCGTGGACACGGCGGTGGCCGTCGCCGACCAGATCGTGGTGGACGCCGTCTGCGCCGCGACCGGCGACGTCCTGGTCGTACGGATCCCGCCCGGCGCACGGGGCGTGAGCGTCGAACCCGCCCGCGACCGCCTCGGGCAGCGCGTCGCCGGCGCGGGCGAGGTCGGCTTCGACCGGGTCGCGGTCACACCCGCGCAGGTGCTCGGCCGCCGGCCGCACGACGAGGAGGCGACCGCACCCTTCACCGCGCTCGCCGAGCCGGCGCTCCGGCTCGCCCTGTGTCACGTCGGCCTCGGCATCGCCGAGGGCGCCCTCACCGAAGCGCGCGACCTGAGCCGGGGCGGCCGCGCCCACCGGCCGCCCGGCGAGGACCCGGACCTGCTGCTGACGTACGGGGAACTCGCATCTGCCGCCCAGACGGCCACCGCCGTGGTCGACCGGGCGACGGAGGTGATGGCCCGGGCCCTCGACACGGGTGCGCACCTCGACCCCGAGGAGCCCGCGGGCGTCGCCGCCCTGGTCGCCACGGCCGAGACCGTCACGTCGAAGGCCGCCCTGCACATCACCACCCGGGTGCTGGAACTCGCCGACGCGCCCGGCCTGGACCGGTTCTGGCGCAACGCGCGCGTCCTGACCGCCCACCGCCCCGTCGCGCACCGCCTGCGCTCCATCGGCGAGCACTACCTCAACGGCTCCCACCGCGCGGTGGCCGCGGCCCTCCACTGACGCGGGGCACGGCCCGGGGCGCGGATGCACGACCCGGGCCGGGGGCTGCCGGACACCCGCACCCGTCCGGCAGCCCCCGGCCCACCCGCGAAGGACGCGCGCCGGAGCCGTACGGGATAATGGCCGTATGCGGATCTCAGCCAGGGCGGACTATGCGGTACGTGCCGCGCTACAGCTTGCCGCCGCACAGGACGACGGGCCCCTGAAGGCCGAAGCGATCGCCGACGCCCAGGACATTCCGCACAAGTTCCTCGAGGGCATCCTGAACGACATGCGCCGGGGCGGTCTCGTCCTCAGCCAGCGCGGCGGCAACGGCGGCTACCGGCTGGCCAAGCCGGCCGAGTCCATCAGCATCGCGGACGTCATCCGCGTCGTGGACGGACCGCTCGTCTCGGTGCGCGGGGTCCGCCCGCCGGACCTGTCCTACACCGGCCCCGCCCAGTCGCTGCTCCCCCTGTGGGTCGCGCTCCGGGCCAACGTGCGCGAGATCCTCGACGGTGTGACCCTCGCCGACGTGGCGGCGTCCGAGCTGCCCGCGGACGTCTCCGCGCTGACCGACACGCCCGGCGCCTGGACCAATCCCTGACCCCTGCCCCACCTGTGCTTTCTCATATCCCGAGATTGCGGCGTCCATCATGTGGTCAACCCCTTGGGGCGAGTCTCAGCCTCTGCCAATATGCCTACCAACCAGGTAGGAAAACTAGGAATTCGGGGAGGGGCGGGGCCGTGCACACGCTGCACCACACAAACCGGATGCTTCCCCTGACGTCCCGCCGGCACATCGACCTGGTCCGTACGTCCAGCGCCATCTGTCAGCCCGCCTGACACCTCCGCGGGGCCGGGCTCCACGCGCAGCGCACCGCCGGGCGCGTACCGCCCCGTTCACCGTCGGCCGGGCGAACCCTCGGCCGACCGTTTCGCCCGCGTTCCGTCCAGCGCGCCGGTGCGGGCTCGACGTCCGCACCCCAGGCCCCCGAGCCCCCGGCACCCGAGCCCCCGGCACCCGTACGCCGCCGACCGTGATCCCGCCGTCGACGGCCGGAAACGGGTCCCGTGTGCCCCGATGGCCCTGCCTCGCTCATCGCCGTACCTCTCCGAACACCATCCCGTGAAAGGACACCTCCGTGTCTGCCGCAAGACCGCTCAGCACCCTGCGCACCATCGCCGTCGTCGCGACCCTTCCCCTGCTGCTCACCGCCTGCGGCTACGGCTCCGAAGCGAAGAAGGAAGACGACAAAAGGAAGGTCGCGGCCGCCGGCGGCAAGAAGCTGTCGGCCTCCGAGGTCCGGATCGGGTACTTCCCGAACCTGACGCACGCCACCGCGCTGGTCGGCCTCCAGGAGGGCCTGATCCAGAAGGAACTGGGCGCCAC
>NZ_JBHXNP010000067.1:0-49860 GCF_042719495.1 Streptomyces sp. NPDC058525 | reverse complement strand
TTTTCACACCTGAAGCGGACGAACGAGGAGGGCCCGGATCCCCAGGGGATCCGGGCCCTCCTCGTGTCCGGGGTCAGGCGGCGGCGCAGTTCGGGCACACCCCGCGGTACGTCACCTCGACCGCCGACACCACGAAGCCGAAGCGCTCGGTGTCGGGCAGGTCGGCCAGCGGGTTGCCCGCCGGGTGGACGTCGCGGATCGCGCCGCACTGGGCGCACACCAGGTGCTGGTGGGGCCGGTGCGCGTTCGGGTCGTACCGCTTGGCGCGGCGGTCCGTGGCGACCTCCAGCACCTCGCCGAGGCTCACGAGCTCGCCGAGCGTGTTGTAGACCGTCGCCCGGGAGATCTCGGGCAGCTTCGCCACGGCGCGCGCGTGCACCTCGTCGGCCGTCAGGTGAACGTGGTCACCGTCGAGCACCTCGGCCACGACGCGCCGCTGTGCGGTCATGCGCCATCCGCGTCCGCGAAGTCGTTCCAGCAGGTCACTCATGGACGCCAGCCTAACAGTGAGGGGATTCGGTGTAACTCCCGAACCAGTGCGGACTTGGATGCTTACTTGACTTAGACATTGTCCATTGTAGGATCGAGTACGGCAATCACCAAGGACAGGACAGGCAGGAATGACGCAGGAGGCGCACGTGACGCAGGGACCGCTCACCACGGAGGCCGGGGCTCCGGTCGCCGACAACCAGAACAGCGAGACCGCAGGCGTCGGCGGCCCCGTACTCGTCCAGGACCAGCTGCTGCTCGAGAAGCTCGCGCACTTCAACCGCGAGCGCATCCCGGAGCGCGTGGTGCACGCCCGCGGCGCCGGTGCGTACGGCACCTTCACGCTGACCCGCGACGTCTCGCAGTGGACCCGCGCGGCGTTCCTCTCCGAGGTCGGCAAGCAGACCGAGACCTTCCTGCGCTTCTCCACCGTCGCGGGCAACCTCGGCAGCGCCGACGCCGTGCGCGACCCCCGCGGCTGGGCGCTGAAGTTCTACACCGAAGAGGGCAACTACGACCTCGTCGGCAACAACACCCCGGTGTTCTTCATCAAGGACGCGATCAAGTTCCCGGACTTCATCCACACCCAGAAGCGCGACCCGTACACGGGCTCGCAGGAGGCGGACAACGTCTGGGACTTCTGGGGGCTTTCGCCCGAGTCCACCCACCAGGTGACCTGGCTGTTCGGCGACCGCGGCATCCCGGCGTCCTACCGCCACATGAACGGCTACGGCTCGCACACGTTCCAGTGGAACAACGAGGCCGGCGAGGTCTTCTGGGTCAAGTACCACTTCAAGACCGACCAGGGCATCGTGAACCTCACCCAGGCCGAGGCCAACAAGCTCGCCGGCGAGGACCCCGACTCGCACCAGCGCGACCTGCGCGAGGCCATCGAGAGCGGCGACTTCCCGACCTGGACCGTGCAGGTCCAGATCATGCCGGCGGCCGAGGCGGCGACCTACCGCTTCAACCCGTTCGACCTCACCAAGGTGTGGCCGCACGAGGACTACCCGCCGGTCGAGATCGGCAAGCTGGAGCTCAACCGCAACCCGGAGAACGTCTTCGCCGAGGTCGAGCAGAGCATCTTCAGCCCCGCCCACTTCGTCCCCGGCATCGGCCCCTCCCCGGACAAGATGCTCCAGGGCCGCCTCTTCGGCTACGGCGACGCCCACCGCTACCGCGTCGGCATCAACGCCGACCACCTGCCGGTGAACCGCCCGCACGCCACCGAGGCGCGCACCAACTCCCGCGACGGCCACCTGTACGACGGCCGCCACAAGGGCGCGAAGAACTACGAGCCGAACAGCTTCGGCGGCCCGCACCAGACGGACCGCCCGCTGTGGCAGCCGGTCGCGGTGGCCGGCGGCACCGGCAACCACCCCGCGGCCGTGCACAGCGAGGACGACGACTTCGTCCAGGCGGGGAACCTCTACCGCCTGTATTCGGAGGACGAGAAGTCCCGCCTGATCGAGAACCTGGCCGGCTTCATCGCCAAGGTCTCCCGCGATGACATCGTCGAGCGCGCGGTCGGCAACTTCCGCCGGGCGGACGACGACTTCGGCAAGCGGCTCGACGCCGCGGTCCAGGCCCTCCGCGGCTGACGCGGACCGCTTGCCGTAGCAGGGCGACGGGCCGGAACCCCCACGGGGTTCCGGCCCGTCGCCGCGTCATGCCGCGACGGTGCGCCGCGCGGGCACCCAGCAGCGGATGACGTCGCGCACGGAGACGATGCCCACCGGGCCGCCGTGCTCCAGCACGATCAGATGCCGGAAGCCGCCGTGGACCATGGCCTCGGCGGCCTCCTGCACGGTGGCTTCCGGGGTGCAGAACACCACGTTGTTCGTGGTGTGGGCCGCCACGGTCTCCCGGTCGGGGTCGTGGCCCGCGCCGATCGAGTTGAGTATGTCGCGCTCGGTCAGGATGCCGAGTCCGCTGTGGTCGGGGTCGAGTACGACGGCTGCGCCGACGCGCCGCCCCGACATCAGGCAGGCCGCCTGACGCAGGGTGTGCGCGGGTCCGAGGGTGAGGATCACGGTGCTCATTGCGTCACGGACGAGCATGAAGAGAGCCACCTCCTGGGTGAGTCCCTCCGCTTGGGTGTGGTGCGCCCGCGGGATCCTAGAGAAAGGATTCACAAGCGCACAAGCGGAGGATTCTCAGATTCCCACGGGCATGCACCGTCAACAAGGGGGCACGCAAAGGGACATGCCCCGGAGCCCGCTCAGCCGCGCGGTCGCAGCAGCTCCAGCATCTCCTCGTGGAGCAGCCCGTTCGAGGCCGCCGCGTTCCCGCCGTGCACCCCGTCCACCCCGTCCAGGCTGGTGAACCGGCCGCCGGCCTCCTGGACCACGACCGCGATGGCCGCCATGTCCCACAGGTTCAGCTCCGGCTCGGCGCACAGGTCCAGCGAGCCCTCCGCGACCATCATGTACGGCCAGAAGTCCCCGTAGCCGCGGGTGCGCCAGCAGGCCCGGGTCAGGTCCAGGAAGCCGGCCAGGCGCCCCTGCTCCTCCCAGCCGCTCAGCGAGGAGTACGCGAACGAGGCGTCGCCCAGCGCGGCCACCTTCGAGACGCCGACCGGCGCCGTCTCGCCGAGCGCGCCGCCCGCGAAGGCGCCGCCGCCCCGCACCGCCCACCAGCGCCTGCCCAGCGCGGGCGCCGACACCACGCCCACCACGGGCCGGAAGACGCCGTCCGCGCCCTCGGCCGTCAGGGAGATCAGGGTCGCCCAGACCGGGACCCCGCGCACGTAGTTCTTCGTGCCGTCGATCGGGTCCACGACCCAGCGCCGCGGGCCGTCGCCCTTGAGGCCGTACTCCTCGCCGAGGATCGCGTCGTCGGGGCGCGCGGCCTCGATGCCGGCCCGGATGATCTCCTCGGCCGCCCGGTCCGCCTCGCTCACCGGGGTCATGTCCGGCTTCGTCTCGACCTGGAGGTCGAGGGCACGGAAACGCTCCATCGTCGCGGCGTCCGCCGCGTCGGCGAGTTCGAGGGCAAGGCGCAGGTCATCGTCATACTCGGACATGGCCGAACAGTATCGCGGCCGGTGGCGCGGCCGGGACGCGCCCTTGACAGGATCTGTCGGCCCGTCAACTCTGGCCGGGGAGCCCAGCGGGAACGGCCCAGTGGAGGCGACGATGCCGGCAGCCCGGGAGACCTTGCTGGAGGCGGCGGGAGCGGCGCTCTCGGCACGCCCCTGGCCGGCCGTGCGGATGGTCGACGTGGCGGCAGCGGCCGGGGTGTCCCGGCAGACCCTGTACAACGAGTTCGGCGGCAAGGGGGGCCTGGGCCGCGCCCTGATCCGGCGCGAGAGCGAGTGGTACCTCGACGGGGTCGAGCGGGCCCTGTCCACCCCCGCCCCCACCTCCCAGCGGCTCGCCGCGGTCGCGGAGTGGACCGTGCGGGCGGCCCGCGCGCATCCCCTCGTACGGGCCCTGCTCACCGGGTTCTGGGAGCCGGGCCTGCCCGCCGCGGGCCGCGCGCCCGTGCCCGGCGAGCTGGCCCGGGCCGTCCGGGACCGGGCGGCCGCCGCGCTCGTGCCCGCCCAGGACGTGCAGCGCTGCGAGCTCGCCGTGCGGCTCGCGCTGTCCTACGTGGTGGCCCCGGGGGAGGAGCCGGGGGCGGGGGAGCTGCTGCGGCTGCTCAGTGCGCAGAACCGGACAGCTGGAGCCCGATGACCCCGAGGATCACCAGCGAGATCGAGACGAGCTTGAGGGTGGAGACCAGGTCGCCGAGGAAGACCATGCCGTAGATCGCCGTCCCGGCCGCGCCGATCCCGGTCCACACCGCATACGCCGGACCCACGTCCAGCTTCTTCAGGGCCAGGGTGAGCAGGCCGAAGCTGCCGAGCGCGAAGCAGGCGAAGGCGACGGTCGGCCACAGCCGGGTGAAGCCGTGGGACAGCTTCAGGCAGACGGCGAACCCGGTTTCCAGGAGTCCCGCAACCACGACGAGCAGCCACGCCATGTCGAATGCCTCCCCGCGTCACGTGAATTCTCGCCACTTGGTGCGATTATGCATTTATCCAGACACGATCTTCGGCAAACCCGATGACGCGTCAGTCTCCCTCGCGGCGCTCCCGCGTCTCCAGCAGCCGCCGCAGCGAATACAGCCGCGCCGGGTCCGCGTGACCGTCCTCCACCCACTGGTCGAGCGCGCAGTCCTGCTCGTCGTGGCTGCACGCGCGCGGGCACTCCTCGGTGCCCGGCACCAGGTCCGGGAAGGCCAGGATCACCCGGGACGGATCCACGTGGTGCAGGCCGAAGGAGCGCACGCCCGGGGTGTCGATGACCCAGCCGTCGCCGCCCGGCAGCGGCAGCGCGAGGGCCGAGGTGGTGGTGTGCCGGCCGCGGCCGGTGACCGCGTTGACGTGCCCGGTGGCGCGCTTGCGGTCCTCGGCGACCAGCGAGTTGACCAGGGTGGTCTTGCCGACGCCCGAATGGCCGACGAAGGCCGTGATCCGGCCGTGCAGCCGTTCGCGCACCCGGTCGGCCGCGTCGCCCGTCGCGAGTTCCTCGCGGTTGGTCACCACGTAGTTCACGCCGAGCGTCGAGTAGATCTCCAGGATCTTGTCGGCGGAGGTCAGATCGGACTTGGTGAGCACCAGCAGCGGTTCCAGACCGGCGTCGTACGCCGCCACCAGGCAGCGGTCGATCATCCTGGGCCGCGGCTCCGGGTCGGCCAGGGCCGTCACGATCGCCAGCTGGTCGGCATTGGCGACGACCACCCGCTCGAACGGGTCGTCGTCGTCGGCGGTGCGCCGCAGGACGGACTTGCGCTCCTCGATCCGCACGATCCGGGCCAGGGTGTCCTTCTTGCCGGACAGGTCACCGACGATCCAGACCCGGTCCCCGACCACCGCCGCCTTGCGGCCCAGCTCCCGGGACTTCATCGCGTGCACCGTGCGGTCCCCGACCAGGCAGGTGAGCCGGCCGCGGTCGACGGTCAGGACGAAGCCCTCCGAGGCGTCCTCGTGCTTGGGCCGGATGTTCGTCCGCGGCCGGTTGCCCTTGGGGTTGGGCCGCTGGCGGATGTCGTCCTCATCGGTGTGCTTGCCGTACCTGCGCATGACGCGGCCCTACGCTCCCGCTCCCGCAGCCGGATCTCCCGCGAGCATGTCCGCCCACATCTTCGGGAAGTCCGGCAGGGTCTTCGCGGTCGTCGCCACGTTCTCGATCATCACGCCGTCCACCGCCAGGCCGATCACCGCGCCCGCGGTGGCCATCCGGTGGTCGTCGTACGTGTGGAAGGTGCCGCCGTGCAGCGGGCGCGGCCGGATGCGCAGGCCGTCCGCCGTCTCGGTGACGTCGCCGCCGAGCGCGTTGATCTCCTTGGTCAGCGCGGCCAGCCGGTCCGTCTCGTGCAGCCGCAGGTGCTGCACCCCGCGCAGCACCGACTCCGAGTCGGCCAGCGCCGCCACCGCCGCGATGCCGGGGGTGAGCTCGCCGACCTCGCCCAGGTCCACGTCGATGCCGTGGATCTTGCCGGTGCCGGTGAAGACCAGGCCCGCGTCGGTCAGCTCGCAGGAGCCGCCCATCTCCGTGAAGATCCGGCGCAGCGCGTCACCGGGCTGCGTGGTGCGGCGCGGCCAGTCCGGGATGGTGACCGTACCGCCGGTGATCAGCGCCGCGGCCAGGAAGGGCTGGGCGTTGGACAGGTCCGGCTCGACCACCAGGTCGCGGCCGAGCACCGCGCCGGGGGCCACCCGCCACACGTTCTTCTCGCCGCCCGCCTCGGGGGTGTCGACCTGGGCGCCCGCCGCGCGCAGCATCTCCACCGTCATCCGGATGTGCGGCATCGACGGCAGGTTGGTGCCCACGTGCCGCACCTCGACGCCCTGGTTGAAACGCGGGGCGGAGAGCAGCAGCGCCGAGACGAACTGGGAGGAGTTGGTGGCGTCGATCTCCACGACGCCGCCCTCCAGGGCCCCGCCGCCCTGCACGGTCAGCGGCAGCGCGCCCCGGCCGTCGTCGTCGATGCGGGCGCCGAGGGTGCGCAGGGCGTCGATGACCTGGCCCAGCGGGCGCTCGTAGGAGCGCGGGTCGCCGTCGAAGCGGATGTCGCCGTCGGCGAGGGTGGCGACGGGCGGCAGGAAGCGCATGACCGTGCCCGCGTTGCCGACGTCTACGGTGGCCGGGCCGTGCAGGGCCGCCGGGATGATCCGCCAGGCCTCGCCGCCCACCGCGCCGTTGGCCGACCGGGCGGAGCTGGAGGAGACGGTCTCCTCGATGCCCACGCCCATCGCGCGCAGGGCGTCCGCCATCAGCTGGGAGTCGCGCGAGCGCAGCGGCCGGCGCACCCAGCCCGGCTCGGCGGCGAGCGCGGCGAGCACGAGGGCGCGGTTGGTGACCGACTTCGAACCCGGCACAGTGACGGTGGCGCGGACGGCGGCGTCGGCGATCGGGGCGGGCCAGAGGGCGGGGAGCGCGGGGGTCTCGGTCATGGCCCCCACTTTAGTGGCTCCGCCCGGCCCCGGATCTTGATCGCTGGGCCGTCTCAGAGGTCGAGAAGCCAGCGGCCGCCGCCCACCAGGGAGCACAGCGCGACGACGTGGAACAGGAGCAGCCACACCACCGGGTGTACGTGGGTGAGCCGCCCGAGCTGGTCGGCGTCCGAATCGGGCGCTCCGCCGTGCCGGCGCTTGGCCCCGAGCTCGAAGACCGGCCGGACGCCGCCGAGCAGCAGGAACCACACCACCGCGTACGCGAACACCGCCTGCACCTCGGCGGGGGCCAGCCAGGACACCAGCAGGAAGGTCCCGCCGGTCACCACGACCGTCAGCGCCCCGTACGCGTTGCGGATCATCACCAGCATCGCCACCAGCAGGGCGGTGGCCACCCACAGCAGCAGCGTGATCCGGTGCGCGGACAGCAGGGCCGCCCCGCCGAGCCCCAGCAGCGAGGGCGCGGTGTACCCGGCGGCGGCGGTCAGGACCATGCCCAGCCCGGTCGGCTTGCCCCGGCTGACGGTGACCCCGCTGGTGTCGGAGTGCAGCCGTATCCCGTCGAGCCGCCGCCCGGTCAGCAGCGCCAGCAGGCCGTGGCCGCCCTCGTGCGCGATGGTCACCGCGTTGCGCGACAGCCGCCACAGCGGGCGCGGGCCCACGGCGGCCAGCGCGACCAGACCGGTCGCGATCACCAGCCACAGGTCGGGCGCGGTCTGTATACCCGTGAGCCGGTCCCACAGGCCGGCCGTGCTGCTGCTGTCCATGAAGTGGAGGACTCCTTGCGGTGGGGTGCTGGTGCCATGGCAGTGTGGCAGGCATGTGCGGACGGTTTGCAGCGAGTCGTAAGCCCGAGGACCTGGTGGAGGCCTTCGGCATCGAGAAATGGGAGCCGGAGGAGACCCTGGCCCCCGACTTCAACGTGGCGCCCACGAAACAGGTCCACGTCGTCCTCGACCGTCCCCTGAAAGACGCCTCCGACCCCCGTCCGGTTCGCCAGCTGCGCACGCTGAAGTGGGGTCTCGTACCGTCCTGGGCCAAGGACCCCGACGGAGCCGCCCGGATGATCAACGCCCGGTCGGAGACCCTCGCCGAGAAGCCCTCCTTCCGCCGCCCCTTCGCGCAGCGCCGCTGCATCGTCCCCGCCGACGGCTACTACGAGTGGGTCACCGCCCACGACGAGCGGCAGCTGGAGGTGGAGGGGAAGAAGAAGCGGGCCCGCAAGCAGCCCTACTTCGTGCTCCCCACCGACGGCTCCGTCTTCGCCATGGCCGGCATATACGAGTTCTGGCGCGACCGGACCCTGCCCGACGAGCACCCGCTCGCCTGGTGGGTCACCTGCTCGGTGATCACCGCCGAGGCCGAGACCGGGCCGCTGGGGCAGGCCCCCGCCGAGGGGCCGCGCTCGCTGTCCGACATCCACCCCCGGATGCCGCTCATGCTGACCCCCGACCGCTGGGACGCCTGGCTGGACCCGGCGAACACCGACACCGAGGGCTCGCTGCGCGAACTGCTGGCACCGCCGCCGGGCGGCCTGATGCGGGCCTACCCGGTGTCCACCGCCGTGAGCAACGTGCGCAACAACGCGCCGGAGCTGCTCGCGGAACTGGCCGCGCCGGAAGAGGGCACCCTCTTCTGACCCGGGCAGGATGGGGCGCATGAGCACCCGTACCCAGAGCGTCGACACCCCGGCGGGCGAGGCCCGCATCACCTGGCACACCGCCCGCGGAGCCAGGCTCGTGCTCGCCGTGAGCCACGGCGCCGGCGGGGGGATCGAGGCCCGGGACCTCCAGGCGCTGGCCGCCGCCCTGCCCGCGCACCGGATCACCGTGGCCCTGGTCGAACAGCCCTGGCGGGTCGCCGGGAAGAAGGTCGCCGCCGCGCCCAAGGTGCTCGACGAGGGATGGCGCGGGCTGTGGCCGGCCCTCGCGAAGCCCGGACTGCCCGTGGTCGCCGGCGGCCGCAGCGCCGGGGCCCGGGTCGCCTGTCGGACCGCGGCGGAGCTGGGCGCGGCAGGGGTGCTGGCGCTGGCGTTCCCGCTGCACCCGCCGGGTCGGCCGGAGAAGTCCCGGGCCGAGGAGCTGCTGGGCGCCGGACGGCCCGCGCTGGTGGTGCAGGGCGGCCGCGACCCCTTCGGGCGGCCCGAGGAGTTCCCGCAGGGCGGCACGTACACGCTGGTGGAGGTCCCGCACGGGGACCACGGCTTCGCCGTGCCCAAGAGGGCGGACATCACCCAGGAGGCGGCCCTCGGCCTGATCACCGGGACGGTGGCCGAATGGCTCACCGCGCTCGAGGTCTGATCCGCGCTCGAGGTCTGATCCGGGCTCGAGGTCCGATCCAGGCCGGGCGGAGGACCGGGTGATCCCGGTCACCCCTCCCGCACCCGCCCCGCGACGGCGCCGAAAGCCGATCCCGCCCCGGGGAATGCGGGGCCCGCAGCGTCTGTTGTGCCGGATGTCGGTACGTACGGGAACTTGTCGGAGGAGAGGGAGCGCATGACCCAGGTCATCAGTCAGAACCGTCGGCAGGCCGCTGACCTGGACTGGACTGTTCTTCCCAGCCCCAAGCGCAGCACGCTTCGGGCGGCGGAGGGCCGGGATGGTCGACTATTCTCCGATTCGAGCGGCTCCGCTCTCGAAGCCGCCACGCAGTCGGAGGAGGTGGGTCCTGTCGCTGGGACCGACGAAGGCCACGCGGAGGAGACGACCCCGGAGCGCAACGCGCGCTTCGAGCGGGACGCCCTCGGCTACCTCGACCAGATGTACTCGGCCGCGCTGCGCATGACGCGCAACCCGGCCGACGCCGAGGACCTGGTCCAGGAGACGTACGCGAAGGCATACGCGTCCTTCCACCAGTTCCGCGAGGGCACCAACCTCAAGGCATGGCTGTACCGCATCCTGACCAACACCTTCATCAACTCCTACCGCAAGAAGCAGCGCGAACCCCAGCGCAGCGCCGCGGAGGAGATCGAGGACTGGCAGCTCGCGCGCGCCGAATCGCACATGTCGACCGGGCTGCGCTCCGCCGAATCGCAGGCGCTCGACCACCTGCCCGATTCGGATGTGAAGGAAGCGCTCCAGGCCATTCCGGAGGAGTTCCGCATCGCGGTCTACCTTGCCGACGTAGAGGGCTTTGCGTACAAGGAGATCGCCGACATCATGGGTACACCCATCGGTACGGTCATGTCGCGACTTCACCGTGGCCGCCGTCAACTCCGCGGAATGCTGGAGGACTATGCCCGTGAGCGCGGGCTGGTTCCCGCGGGCGCGGGAGAGTCGAACGACCGGAAAGGCTCGGGCTCATGAGTTGCGGAGAGCCGCACGAGACGGAGTGCTCTGAGGTCCTGGACCACCTTTACGAGTTCCTCGACCGGGAGATGCCCGACAGCGACTGCACGAAGTTCGAGACGCACTTCGGCGAGTGCAGCCCCTGTCTGGAGAAGTACGGCCTGGAGCAGGCCGTGAAGAAGCTGGTGAAGCGCTGCTGCGGGTCGGACGACGTGCCGACCGACCTGCGGTCCAAGGTGATGGGCCGGATCGAACTGATCCGGTCGGGACAGGCCGTTCCCGAACACGACGTCACCGCCGACGTCGCCGCGGACAATCCCGCCACCGGCTGACGGCCGACCGTTTGAACAACCGCCCCCGGAAGAGCACTTCGTTCACCCGAAGGTGCTAATCCGGGGGCGTCCGTATGGCGCAATGCGGAATTCTGGCCCGGTTCTCGAGGGGCCCCACTTATTCTCCCCATTCGGTGCTGGTTTGATTCGGTACCTGGATTGCCGGCTCGGCCACGGGGGAGGAGAGCGCCATGCGGGTACTTCCGCCGGTGGCGCGCGCGTACATCCTGTGCGCCGTCCTCGCGGCCCTGGCGTGCACCGCGCCCGCCCTCACCGACCCCGCGACCCCCTGGGCCGCCGTCGCCCTGCTCGCCGTGCTCTACCTCGGCTGCGAGCTCGTGAAGTTCTGCCCGCTGCTGGGCAGCCGGGTGCCGGAGGGCATCGGCTCCTTCTTCCCCGTCGTGCTCGCCGCCGTCCTGCTGCTGCCGCCGTCCGCCGCCGCCCTGGTGGCGCTGCCCGGCGGGCTCGCTGGGAGCGTGGTGCAGCGGCCCGCCTCGGTGCGCCGGGTGTGGCACGGGGCCCAGCAGGCGCTGGCCGCCTGGACCGCAGGGCAAACGTTCCGGCTGCTGCGCGGCCCGGCCGCCCTGGGCTCCTCGGCCGAGTCCGGGCTGCCGGGCACGTCCGCGGCCGCGGCCGGCCCGGCCGTCTGGGTCGCCGACTTCCCGTACGTACTGCTGCCCGCCGCGGCCGCGGCCGTCGTCTTCTGCCTGGTGCTCACCGCCCTCGACGGGGGCATCCTGGCCGCCGCGGAACGCCGGCCCGCCGCCACCGCCTGGCGCGGACTGCTCACCCTCTCCCTCGCCCCGCACTGCGTGCACGGCCTCGCCGGACTGATGATGGCCGTCATGTGGCGCAGCCCGTACGGGCTTCCGGCCGCACTCCTCGTCCTGCTGCCGATGTACATCTCCTGCTGGGTCTTCGCCCAGTACCACCGCGAACGCGCCGCCCACCAGGCCACCATCCGCGCCCTCGTCCAAGCCGTCGACATCAAGGACCGCTACACGCGCGGCCACAGCGAACGCGTCGGCCAGGCCTCCGCGATGATCGCCCGCGAGCTCGGCATGTCCGAGGACCGCCTGGAGACCGTCCGCATCGCCGGGATCCTGCACGACGTGGGCAAGCTCGGCGTCCCGACCCGGCTGCTGCGCAAGGACGGGCCGCTCACCCCGGAGGAGCGCAGGATCATCGAACTGCACCCCGAGTACGGGCACGAGATGGTGCGCGGCATCGGCTTCCTCGGGGAGGCCCGGGCCGCGATCCTGCACCACCACGAGCGGGTCGACGGCTCCGGATACCCGTACGGGCTGACCGGCGACCAGATCCCGGTGCTGGCGCGGGTGGTGGCGGTGGCCGACGCCTTCGACGCGATGACCTCGACCCGCTCGTACAGCCGGGCCCGGCCGGTGCCGGTCGCGCTCGCGGAGTTGGAGCGGTGTGCGGGGGCGCAGTTCGACCCGGCCATGGTGGAGGCCCTGACCGGGGCCATCGGACGGCACGGCTGGCACCCGGTGGTCACCTCCGACGCGGACCTCCAGGTCATCAGCCCGTCCGCTCCCGACGGGGCCGGGCCGGGGCTGCCGCCCGCCCTCGCCGGCCTGCCGTCCCAGGGCGGCCGCCCGGCCGCCAAGGGCGACGCCGCCGGCGCGGGCCCCGGCGGACGGCCCCGTACCGCGGACGCCCGGCCCGCCGCCGAGGCCCGGTCGTCCGCCGCCGAGGCCCGGTCCGCCGACGACCGGTCCGCCGACGGCCGGTCCGGGGCCGGGGCCGCCGACGCGTCGGCCCGCCGCCGGGCGGAGGGCGGGGCGTGAGGGGGCCGGCCGCGCGGATCGTGCGGGGCGCGGCCGGTGCGCTCACCGCCGTCGCCCTCGGCCACACCCTGTGGAACGGCCTCGCCGAGCCCGGAGTCGCCCTGGCCTTCGGCATCCTGATCACCATCGGCGAGCTCGCCCGCCGTGACCAGGGCGGCCGGCCGGGCCCCACCGACCGCCGCCCCGCGCCCCTCGCCTCCGCCGGAGCCCTCGCCTACGCCCTCCTCGGGCAGAACGCCGGGCAGCCCACCCACCACGGGGTCCTCCAGGTCGTCGTCGTGGTCGTCGCGGCCGCCCTCGCCGGGATCGTCCCGCACGTCGCCCGGGGCCACGCGCCCGCCGCGGACCACGTGGCCCGGCGGGTCCTCACCGTCGCCTTCGCCGCCGTCTGTTTCCAGCCGCTCTACAACTCGGGCCGGCTGGAGGAGCGGGTCGGCCAGGGCCCGTACCTCGTCCTGTTCCTGCTCTGCCTGCTCGGCCTGACCGCCCTGTGCGACGCCGTGCTCGCCGCCCTGCTCGCCGGGGCCCGCACCGGCTGGCCGTACGGGCCCCTGCTGCGCGACGAGCTGCGCGCCCAGCTCGGCATCGGCTCGGCGATCTGCGCCACCGGCGTGGTGATGGCCCTCGGCGTCGCGGGGGCCGGGCTGTGGGCCCTGCCCGTCTTCAGCGTGCCCCTGCTGCTGACCCAGATGTCCTTCCACCGGATCGCCGCGATCCGCACCACCTACCGCCAGACCATCACCTCCCTGGCCCGGGCCACGGAGATCGCCGGCTACACCCCGCCCGGCCACGCCCGCCGGGTCGCCGAGCTGAGCTGCGCCGTCGGCCGGGAGCTGGGGCTGTCGGAGCGGGAGCTCACGGTCCTGGAGTACGCGGCGCTGATGCACGACATCGGGCAGCTCTCCCTCGTCGACCCCGTCCCGGACGGCGCCACCGCGGTCCTGCCCGCCGCCGAGGCCCGCCGGATCGCCGGGCTCGGCGGGGAGGTGGCCCGCCAGACCGGGGTGCCGCCCGAGGTGGCCGTGGTCGTCGAGCGGCAGGCCGAGCCGTACCGGGAGCAGCCCGTCGCCGCGCGCATCGTGCGCGCGGTCAACGCGTACGACGACCTGGTGGGCGGGGACCGTCACCCGAGCGGCTCACTGGCGGCCCTGGAAGAGCTCCGCCTGGGCACCGGGCACGACTACCAGCCTGAGGTCGTGGAGTGTCTGGCGAGGGTTCTGGCCAGGGGCGGACGTGACAGAGTTGTTCCCGTCCCACCTGGGTAACCCATGGGTAATGAGCGGCCGTCCGAGTGGGCATGGTTGGATGCCAGTAAGAGTGAGAGTGAGAGTGTCCGCAAGGCTGCACCGTCGGACCGGCAGGCGGGAATCGTGAGGATCTTCGGGAAGGTACGGCATCGGCCCTCCGCCTCGTGGCGGCAGGCCACCGACCGCGCGTTCACGCTGATCGGGGACGGGCGGTACGAGGACGCGGGCGCGCTCCTGACCAGGGCCGCGGACCTGGAGCCCTGGCTCTCCGAGTCCTGGTTCAATCTGGCCCTGCTGCACAAGTTCCGGCACGACTGGGAACAGGCGCGGGCCGCCGGACTGCGGGCCGTGGCCCTGCTGGACCGCGAGACGGGCGCCCCGGACTGGTGGAACGTGGGCATCGCCGCGACCGCGCTCCAGGACTGGCCGCTGGCCCGGCGGGCCTGGCAGGCGTACGGGCTGAAGGTGCCCGGGGACGCGCACGGCGCGGGCGGGAAGAACAGCGGCGAACCGGTGGGCATGGAGCTCGGCAGCGCCGCCGTACGGCTGTCCCCCGAGGGCGAGGCCGAGGTCGTCTGGGGCCGCCGGCTGGACCCGGCCCGGATGGAGGTCCTCTCGATCCCGCTGCCCTCCTCGGGGCGGCGCTGGGGCGAGGTGGTCCTCCACGACGGGGTCCCGCACGGCGAGCGGGTCACCGCGGCCGGGCCCTCGTACCCCGTCTTCGACGAGATCGAGCTGTGGGCTCCGTCGCCGGTGCCCACCTGGGTGGTGCTGCTGGAGGCGGCCGGCGAGGCGGACCGCAACGCGCTGGAGCAGCTGGCCTCGGACGCGGGCTTCGCCGCCGAGGACTGGTCCTCGTCGGTACGGCTGCTGTGCCGGACCTGCTCGGAGAGCGAGATGCCGAGCGACGAGGGCGACGGGGAGCACCTGGATCCGCACGACCACAGCGAGCCCGGGCACCCGGGGCCGCTGGGGCACCGCACGGCCGGGTCGGGTGCGCTGTGGGTGCCCGAGCGGGAGTGCGGCATCGCGGCTCCGGCCGGGCTGGTGCGCGGGCTGCTGGACGGCTGGGTCGCCGACAGCCCGGACACCCGTGAGTGGCGGGATCTCGAGGAAGTCTGCTGAGCCGGGGGCCGTAGGCTGTACGGGCACATCGGTGACTTACGGAAGGCGTACGGCGGACATGGCGCAGCAGGAGAACGAGGTTGTCGAGGTCGCGGGCGAGGTGAACGACGGGTACGTCGTGGACACCGAGAACTGTGCGGAGCGCGAGCTCGCCCACCGCGAGCGCGGCACCGCCCGCCCGATCACGGTGGTCGGCAACCCGGTCCTGCACCGGGAGTGCAAGGACGTCACCGAGTTCGGCGACGAGCTGGCGCAGCTGATCGACGACATGTTCGCCAGCCAGCGGGCGGCCGAGGGCGTGGGCCTGGCCGCGAACCAGATCGGCGTCGACGCCAAGGTCTTCGTCTACGACTGCCCGGACGACGACGGCAAGCGGCACACCGGCATCGTGGTCAACCCGAAGCTGGTCGAGCTGCCGGCCGGCGCCCGCGTGCTGGACGACTCGAACGAGGGCTGCCTGTCCGTCCCGACGGCGTACGCCTCGCTGGCCCGCCCGGACTACGCCGAGGTCGAGGGCCAGGACGCGCAGGGCAACCCGATCAAGGTGCGCGGCACCGGCTACTTCGCGCGCTGCCTCCAGCACGAGACCGACCACCTGTACGGGTACCTGTACATCGACCGGCTCTCGAAGCGCGACCGCAAGGACGCCCTGCGGCAGATGGCGGAGGGCACCCCCCGCTACGAGACGGTCCCGAACGACTGACCGCTGCGCACGTGCGGCAGGGCCCCGCTTCCCGTGAGGGAGCGGGGCCCTGCCGCGTCGGCCTGCTGTCGGCTGCTGCTGCTACTTCTGCTGCTACTTCTGCTGCTACTTCTTCTGCGCGAAGCCCCAGCCGCTGTCGGCGGGCGCGGCAGCGGTGAAGGTGCGGGCGGTACGGGACATACGGGCCCTCCTGAGCTGTGACGAGCGAGCGGTGCACGGGCCGGGCGCGGTGCGGGGCGACGGGGCCGGGCGTCATCACGGTACGCCACCGCCCGACTACGCAAGGGGCTGCTTTGGGCCAAAGGCTGCCGGTTCTCGGCCAAGGTCGGGCCGGCGGTCAGGCCACCGCCCGCGGGCCCCGGAAGGTGCGCCGGAAGGCGTTCGGGGTGGTGCCGAGCGTCCGCAGGAAGTGGTGGCGCAGGGCGGCCGCGGTCCCGAAGCCGCAGCGGCCCGCGATCGCGTCGACGGTCTCGTCGGTGGTCTCCAGCAGCTCCTGGGCGAGCAGTACCCGCTGGCGCAGCACCCACTGGTAGGGGGTGGTGCCGGTCTCCTGGAGGAAGCGGCGGGCGAAGGTGCGCGGTGACATGTGCGCGCGCTCGGCGAGCTGCTCGACGGTGATCTCGTCCTCCAGGTGCCGGGCCATCCACCCGATCACCTCGCCCACCGTGTCGCACGCCGTGCGCGGCAGCGGCCGCTGGATGAACTGGGCCTGCCCGCCGTCGCGGTGGGGCGGTACGACCATCCGCCGCGCGATGGTGTTGGCCACCTCGGCGCCCTGCTCCTGCCGTACGACGTGCAGGCAGGCGTCGATCCCGGAGGCGGTGCCGGCCGCGGTGATCACCGGGCCCTCGTCCACGTACAGCACGTCGGGGTCGACCAGGGCGTTCGGGAAGCGGCGCCGCAGCGTGGGCGCGTGCATCCAGTGCGTGGTGCAGCGCCGGCCTTCCAGCAGCCCGGCCGCGCCCAGCACGAAGGCGCCGCTGCACACGCTCAGCACCCGCGCGCCCCGGTCCACGGCCCGGTTCAGGGCGGCCAGCAGCGGCTCGGGGTAGTCGCGGGTGGGCGCCGTCCGGTCGGCGGGGAGGCAGATCAGGTCGGCCTCCTCCAGCCGCTCCAGCCCGTGGCGGAGCGTGAGGTCGAACAGGCCGTCGCCGCTGACCACCCGGTCGTCCTCGGCCGCACAGACGGCGAAGTCATAGGTCGGCAGGCCCATCGCGCTGCGGTCGATCCCGAAGACCTCGCAGAAGATGCCCAGCTCGAAGGGGGCGACCCCGTTGACGACCGCCACGGCCACGTTGTTCAGAGGCATGGGCCCAGTGTGGCAGTAATTCGCTCCTTCATGACAGTCCTGCCACTGTCCGGTTTTCCCCGGCCTCGCGAGAGTGGAGTCATGAACACGCTCCTGAACTACCTCGCCGTCCTCGCCCTCGCCGCTCTCCTCCTCGCCCCCGCCCTGTACGGAACGGCCCGGGAACGCAGAATCGACCGGCAGCTGCGCGAAGCAGCAGCCGGCCGATCAGAAGCCCGCGAGACGGGCGGGGCCCGGAAGGCTCAGAAGTCCTCGTCCAGGTCGACCGTGCCCTCGACGGCGACCTGATACGCCGACGGACGGCGCTCGAAGAAGTTGGTCAGCTCCTGGACACCCTGGAGCTCCATGAAGGAGAACGGGTTCTGCGAGCCGTACACCGGCGCGAAGCCGAGGCGGACCAGGCGCTGGTCCGCGACGCACTCCAGGTACTCGCGCATCGACTCGGTGTTCATGCCCGGCAGGCCCTCGCCGCACAGGTCGCGGCCGAACTGCAGCTCCGCCTCCACGGCCTCCTTCAGCATGTCGGTGACCTGCTGCTGGAGGGCGTCGTCGAAGAGCTCCGGCTCCTCCTTGCGGACCGTGTCCACGACCTCGAACGCGAAGTTCATGTGCATGGTCTCGTCGCGGAACACCCAGTTGGTGCCCGTGGCCAGACCGTGCAGCAGGCCGCGCGAGCGGAACCAGTACACGTACGCGAAGGCGCCGTAGAAGAACAGCCCCTCGATGCACGCCGCGAAGCAGATCAGGTTCAGCAGGAAGCGGCGGCGGTCGGCCTTCGTCTCCAGCCGGTCGATCTTCTCGACCGAGTCCATCCACTTGAAGCAGAACTGCGCCTTCTCGCGGATGGAGGGGATCTCCTCGACCGCGTCGAAGGCGGCCGCGCGGTCGTCCGGGTCGGGCAGGTAGGTGTCGAGCAGCGTCAGATAGAACTGGACGTGCACGGCCTCCTCGAACAGCTGGCGCGACAGGTACAGGCGCGCCTCCGGGGAGTTGATGTGCTTGTAGAGCGTCAGCACCAGGTTGTTCGAGACGATCGAGTCGCCCGTCGCGAAGAACGCGACCAGACGGCCGATCATGTGCTGCTCGGCCGGGGTCAGCTTCGCGAGGTCCGCGACGTCCGAGTGGAGGTCGACCTCCTCGACCGTCCACGTGTTCTTGATCGCGTCCCGGTAGCGCTCGTAGAAGTCCGGGTAGCGCATCGGGCGGAGCGTGAGCTCGAAGCCCGGGTCCAGGAGGTTCTTGTTGTCGGTGGAGCTCATTACTGGCAGGCCTCGCAGGACTCGGGGTTCTCAAGGGAGCAGGCCAGCGCGTCGGCGTCGACGGCCTGCGGAAGCGGGGTGGCGGCGGCCGGGACGGCGGACGCGGACGCCGCACGGGCGATCTTCGTCGCCGGGCGCGAGCGCAGGTAGTAGGTGGTCTTCAGACCCTGCTTCCAGGCGTACGCGTACATCGAGCTGAGCTTGCCGATGGTGGGCGTCTCCAGGAACAGGTTCAGCGACTGCGACTGGTCGAGGAACGGGGTACGGGCCGCCGCCATGTCGATCAGGCCGCGCTGCGGGATCTCCCACGCCGTGCGGTACAGCTCGCGCACCTCGGCCGGGATCCAGCCGAAGCCCTGCACCGAGCCGGAGGCCTCGCGCAGCGCCTCGCGGGTCTGCGCGTCCCACACGCCGAGCTGCTTCAGCTCCTCCACCAGGTACGCGTTGACCTGGAGGAACTCACCGCTCAGCGTCTCGCGCTTGAAGAGGTTGGAGACCTGCGGCTCGATGCACTCGTACACGCCCGCGATCGAGGCGATCGTCGCCGTCGGGGCGATGGCCAGCAGCAGCGAGTTGCGCATGCCGGTCTTCGCGACCCGGGCGCGCAGCGCCTCCCAGCGCTCCGGCCAGTTCAGCTCGACGTCGTAGTGGTCCGGGTGCAGTACGCCGCGCGCGGTGCGGGTCTGCTCCCAGGCCGGCAGCGGGCCGCTGCGCTCGGCGAGGTCGCAGGAGGCCTCGTACGCGGCCAGCATGATGCGCTCGGAGAGCTTGGTGGACAGGGCCTTCGCCTCGGGGGAGTCGAAGGGCAGCTTCAGCTTGAAGAAGACGTCCTGGAGGCCCATCGCGCCCAGGCCCACCGGGCGCCAGCGGGCGTTGGAGCGGCCGGCCTGCTCGGTCGGGTAGAAGTTGATGTCCACCACGCGGTCGAGGAAGGTCACGGCCGTGCGGACGGTCTCGTCCAGGCGCTCCCAGTCGATCTCCCCGCCGTCGGCTCCCTCCACGACGAAGGCGCCCATGTTGACCGAGCCGAGGTTGCAGACGGCCGTCTCGCCGTCGTTGGTGACCTCGATGATCTCGGTGCACAGGTTGGAGGAGTGGACGACGGTGCCCGGCTCGGCGGTCTGGTTCGCCGTGCGGTTGGAGGCGTCCTTGAAGGTCATCCAGCCCTGGCCGGTCTGCGCGAGGGTGCGCATCATCCGGCCGTACAGGTCGCGCGCGGGCATGGTCTTGCGGGCCAGGCCCTCGGCCTCGGCCTTGCGGTAGGCGGCGTCGAAGTCGTCGCCCCACAGGTCGACCAGCTCGGGCACGTCGGCCGGGGAGAACAGCGACCACTGGGCGTCGGCGTTGACCCGGCGCATGAACTCGTCCGGCACCCAGTGGGCCAGGTTCAGGTTGTGCGTACGGCGCTGGTCCTCACCGGTGTTGTCGCGGAGCTCCAGGAACTCCTCGATGTCGGCGTGCCAGGTCTCCAGGTAGACGGCGGCGGCGCCCTTGCGGCGGCCGCCCTGGTTCACGGCGGCGACGGAGGCGTCGAGGGTCTTCAGGAACGGCACGATGCCGTTGGAGTGGCCGTTGGTGCCGCGGATCAGCGAACCGCGGGCGCGGATGCGGGAGTACGAGAGACCGATGCCGCCGGCGTGCTTGGAGAGGCGGGCGACCTGGTGGTAGCGGTCGTAGATCGAGTCCAGCTCGTCCAACGGGGAGTCCAGCAGGTAGCAGGAGGACATCTGCGGGTGGCGGGTGCCGGAGTTGAAGAGCGTGGGGGAGGACGGCAGGTAGTCGAGGCGGCTCATCAGCCGGTACAGCGAGGCCACTTCCTCGAGGGCCTGCACGGACTCGTTCTCGGCCAGACCGCAGGCCACGCGCAGCATGAAGTACTGCGGGGTCTCGATCACCTGGCGGGTGATCGGGTGGCGCAGCAGGTAGCGGCTGTGCAGGGTGCGCAGGCCGAAGAAGCCGAAGCGGTCGTCGGCGCCCTCGGCGAGGGTGTGCTCAACCAGCGCGTCCAGGCGGCTCGCGTGGATCCGTACGAACTCGGCCGTGCGGTCGGCGATGAGGCCCTCGCGGTGGCCGACCTCGACGGAGGCCGAGAAGGAGGTCGAGCCCTGGCTCGCGGCCTCGTCGCGCACGGCCAGCGTCAGCAGGCGCGCGGCGAGCCGCGAGTACGCCGGGTCCTCGGAGATCAGCCCGGCGGCGGCCTCGGTGGCCAGGCCGCGCAGCTCGGCCTCGTCGGCGGCGGTGCTGCGGCCGCGCAGCGCGGCGGCCGCGACCCGGCCGGGGTCGGTGTCGGGGAGGTCCGCCGTCAGTTCGGTGAGGGTACGCAGCAGCGTGGCCCCCGGGCCCTCGGTGTTGTCGCCAGAAACGGACTCGGCGCGCGGTGCGGAAGGCGCGATGGTCACGGCGGGAGCTCTCCCTCGCTCGGCCCGGATCGACGGCGGGCGGGCACGGGGAGGCGCATGCGGGCGTGGCAGGCACGCGTAGACCGCACGGCGTCCACCGGCCCAACCGCGAGGCCCGGACGTATCGGCACCCGGTTCGGTCGACCCGGGCGCACCATCGGCAGGTCCTCGGACTTCATGTCCGGTAAGCGGACACTTCATACCGTTGCGGGACAGTTCCGGATTCACACCGGATTCCCCTGCGGCGACAGCAGGCATGAGCATACATGTGGGGGGCCGCAGATGCGTGACCCCCCACATGTTGTGTCGGTGTGGCTACAGCTCCAGACGGTACGTAAGCAAGGTGAGCCCGGGAACAGGCGCCCAATCCCGCTCCGGCGTACGGATGAAACCGAGCCGCTCGTAGATCCGCTGGGCCCCCGTCATGCCGCGCTGGGTGGACAGCACCAGGTGCGTGACGCCCGCCAGCTCCCGCGCGCGGGCCATGCAGGCGCGCACCAGCGCCTCGCCGGCGCCGCGTCCGCGCGCCTCGCGGGAGACGGCCAGCATCCGGAATTCGGCCTCGCCGGGGCCGGCGATGTCGGCCAGCGGACTGCCGGGCGGGGCGAAGGTCACCCCGCCGAGCACGGCCCCCTCCTCGGCGGCCACGAGCACCTCCCCGTCGGCGGCCCGCCCGGCGACATCGCGCAGCACGCCCGCGTAGAAGGCCTCACCGGAACCCAGGAGTCCGTCGCCCAGATAGGCCTGCGCGGTGATCTCACCCAGCTGCTCGTACTCGGCGGGCAGCGCCGCCCTGATCACGATGTCCATGTGGTCGAGTGTGCAGGACGGGTGTCGGCGCCCGGCGCTATCGTCGGAGACAGCACCGTCGATGAAGGTGAGTGAGGCATGACCGTGATGACCGACCGGCCCCACATGCTGACTGAGGACTTCGAGGCCGTGGCGCGGATAGCTGCAAGAGAGGTCGAAGGTCTGCGGCTGGAATTCATCGACGGGGTCATCAGGAGCAAGGCAGTGCCGGACGGAGATCACGACCGTATCGTTCTGTGGCTAGCACGCATCTGCATGCAGCACCGGCCCGAGTTGTGGCTCCACGTGGAGCGGGGGTTGGCTGTCGGGGACTACCGCTCGGGTCGCGCCCGTCCTGATGCGGCTCTCGCGCTTGATGATGCGTTCGTCGGCCAGGGAGAGTGGGCCGACCCCGCCCCGGTCCTGATGGTCGTCGAGGTTACCTCGTACGACACTGACACCGACCGGCGCGACCGCGTGGAGAAGCCCCTCGCCTACGCGCAGACTGGCATCCCTGTGTACCTGCTCATCGACCGGGAGGCTTGCGACGTGACCGTGTTCAGCGAGCCGGACGGCCGCCGATATGCGAACACCCACACGGTGGAGTTCGGCAACGACGTTGAACTCCCCGACCCGGTTAACGTCACCCTCCAGACCGAGTCCCTGAAGGACTGGGTGCGCTGAGCGGCACGAAGGCCCCGCCGCGTGCAGCGGCGGGGCCTTCGTGTGCGAGGCAGGGTTCAGCAGCAGCCGAAGCCCTCGCGGGGGTCGGCCTCGCGGGCGTCCGTGCGGGCGCGTTCGAAGGCGCGACGGGTCATGACCTGCGCGTCCGGGTCGTGGCCGCGGGCGTGGGCGACGTAGCGGTCGTACGCCGCCTCGCCCGAGAACTCGCGTACGAAGTACCGGACCCTGGCCAGCCGCTCCCGCAGGGCGGTCATGCCACCGGCTCCTTGACGTGACCGCCGCCCGAGTCGAGCCCGGCCGCGGTCAGCTCCGCCCGCTCCTCGGCGGTCGGGAACAGCCCGGCCGGCGCGATGATCTTCGACTCGGTCCACGGGACCTCGGCCAGCTTCGCCGACTCCGGGTTGCTGATCGCCTTGAAGCAGGTGCGGGCCGCGTCGGCCAGCACGATGATGATCAGCAGGGCGAACAGGGCGCACAGGACCCCGTCCACGGTGGCGTTGGTGACCACCGTCTGCATCTCCTCCATGTTCTTGGCGGGCGGCAGCACCTTGTCGGCGTCGATGCCGGCCTGGTACTTGTCGCGCTGGGCGAAGAAGCCGACCCGGACGTCCTCGGAGAAGATCTTCTGGTAGCTCGCGGTCAGCGTCACCGTGGCGTCCCAGGCCAGCGGCACCGCCGTCACCCAGGCCCACTTCAGGCGCCCCGACTTCACCAGCAGCGTGGTACACACCGCCAGGGCGACGGCGGCCAGCAGCTGGTTCGCGATGCCGAACAGCGGGAACAGCTGGTTGATGCCGCCCAGCGGGTCCTTCACGCCGACCCACAGGAAGTAGCCCCAGCCGCCGACCACGACGGCGCTGGCCAGCCACACGCCCGGCTTCCAGCTGACGTCCTTGAAGGACTTGTGCACGTTGCCCAGGGTGTCCTGGAGCATGAACCGGCCGACCCTGGTGCCCGCGTCGACCGTGGTGAGGATGAACAGCGCCTCGAACATGATCGCGAAGTGGTACCAGAACGCCTTCATCGAGCCGCCGCCGATGACCGAGGCGAAGATCTCCGACATTCCGAGTGCGAAGGTCGGCGCGCCGCCCGTACGGGAGAGCAGGCTCGTCTCCTCGACGTCCTTCGCGGCCTGGGCGAGGGCCTCCGGGGAGATGGCGAAGCCGAAGTTCGTGACCGCCTGCGAGGCCGACTCCACGGTGGTGCCGATGACGCCGCCGGGGGAGTTGATGGCGAAGTAGAGGCCGGGCTCCAGGATGCAGGCCGTGATCACGGCCATGACGGCGACGAACGACTCGGTGAGCATCGCCCCGTAGCCGATCATCCGGACCTGGGTCTCCTTCTGGATCATCTTCGGCGTGGTGCCCGAGGAGACCAGGGCGTGGAAGCCCGACAGGGCGCCACAGGCGATCGTGATGAACACGAACGGGAACATCGATCCGGCGAAGACCGGGCCGTCCCCGCGCGAGGCGAAGTCGGTGACCGCGGGCATCTTCAGGGTGGGCATCGCGATGAACACGCCGACGGCCAGCAGCGCGATGGTGCCCACCTTCATGAAGGTGGAGAGGTAGTCGCGCGGTGCGAGCAGCATCCAGACCGGCAGCACCGAGGCCAGGAAGCCGTAGACGATCATCCAGATGACCAGCGTCTCCTTCTCCAGGGTGAAGGTGTCCGCCAGCGAGGACTCCGCGACCCAGCCGCCCGCGACGATGGCGAGCAGCAGGAGGGCCACGCCGATCAGCGAGACCTCGGTGACCCGGCCGGGCCGCAGGACGCGCAGGTAGAAGCCCATGAAGAGGGCGATCGGGATCGTCATGCCGATGGAGAAGACGCCCCAGGGCGAGTGCGCCAGGGCGTTGACGATGACCAGGGCGAGCACGGCCAGGAGGATGATCATGATGGCGAACACGGCGAGCAGGGCGGCGGCTCCGCCCACGGGGCCGATCTCGTCCCGGGCCATCTGGCCGAGCGAGCGGCCGTCGCGCCGGGTGGAGAAGAACAGCGTCACCATGTCCTGCACGGCGCCCGCGAAGATCACGCCCACGACGATCCAGATGGTGCCGGGCAGGTAGCCCATCTGTGCGGCGAGCACCGGCCCGACGAGCGGTCCGGCGCCGGCGACGGCGGCGAAGTGGTGGCCGAAAAGCACCCGTCGGTCGGTGGGGTGGAAGTCGACACCGTTGTCAAGGCGTTCGGCGGGGGTGGCCCGCGTCTTGTCCACCTTCAGTACGCGGTTGGCGATGAACCGCGAGTAGAAGCGGTAGCCGATCGCGTACGAGCCCAGGGCGGCGGCGAGCAGCCACGCGGCGGAGATCTCCTCGCCGCGGGAGAGGGCCAGGACGCCCCAGCCGATGGCGCCGACGAGTCCGACGAGCACCCAGGCGGCGATGGACTTGGGGGAAAGCGAGCCCGGCCTGCTGTCCGGACTCGCCGCGTTCCGTTGTGTCCCAGTTGCTTCCGGTTCAGGCATGACTCTCGTCCCATCGTCGATCATCTGCGTAAGCGCAGGGAATCTACGGGGGATTGCCTGGTGAACGTAAGACCCCGTCCGTATTCCGGTATTCCGGTTCCCGGTATATAGGGACGGAAGTCAGACGGAAGCCGGACGGATGTCAGGCGGAACGCCGATCGGCCTCCGGCGGTTCTCCGGCGGTTCTCGGCCGTCCGCCCGATTTCTGCCGTACGCCGGTTTTCGGCCGCCCGCGCGTCCTCAGACGGCGGGCCGCTTGAGCCGGGCGACGAACTTGTACCGGTCGCCGCGGTACACCGACCGCACCCACTCCACGGGCTCCCCGTCCGCGTCGAGCGAGTGCCGGGAGAGCATCAGCATCGGCAGGCCGACGTCGGTGCCGAGCAGTCCGGCCTCGCGCGGGGTGGCCAGCGAGGTCTCGATCGTCTCCTCGGCCTCGGCGAGGTGGACGTCGTAGACCTCGGCGAGGGCGGTGTAGAGGGAGGTGTACTTGACGAGCGAGCGGCGCAGGGCGGGGAAGCGCTTCGCCGACAGGTGGGTGGTCTCGATGGCCATCGGCTCACCGCTGGCCAGCCGCAGCCGCTCGATGCGCAGGACCCGGCCACCGGTGGTGATCTTGAGGAGGCCGGCGAGGGTGTCGTCGGCGGTCACGTAGCCGATGTCCAGGAGCTGGGAGGTCGGTTCCAGGCCCTGAGCCCGCATGTCCTCGGTGTACGAGGTGAGTTGGAGGGCCTGCGAGACCTTGGGCTTGGCGACGAAGGTGCCCTTGCCCTGGATCCTCTCCAGCCGTCCCTCGACGACGAGCTCCTGGAGGGCCTGCCGGACGGTGGTCCGCGAGGTGTCGAATTCGGCCGCGAGCGTGCGCTCCGGCGGCACCGGGGTGCCGGGCGGCAGCGTTTCGGTCATGTCGAGCAAGTGCCGCTTGAGTCGGTAGTACTTGGGTACACGCGCCGTGCGGGTGGCCGCCCCGCCTTCCGGCTCCGTGATCGCCCCTTCGGTGGCCATCGCCGCCCGCCTTCCCGACTCCAGTTTCGCTGCCGTCACCGGCTCCTCCGATATGTGCGGTCACATCGTGACACGTGCGGGGGGACAGGCCTTCTCTCTCCCCAGGTGTCGGTCCGATAACGGACCGAGCACCCGCTCATTAGACCCTTGACACCCCTAAAGGTCTAGGCCAAGCTCCAGCTACTGGTCTAAACCAATATGGATCAGATCCCAGCCCCACGGCAGTACTTCGCGTATGTCACCGCGGCGGGCAAGGGAAGTGCAGGCAGGCATCCCTGAGGAGGGTGGCGTGAAGCGCAAGCTCATCGTGGCGGTCAGTGTCGCGGGCATGTTGGCGGGAGTCGCGGCGTGCGGCAACGGCGACGACGGCAAGGCCAAGGCCGACGCGGGCCCCAAGGAGATCACCGTCTGGGTCATGGACGGCTCCGCGCCGAAGGCCTGGATCGAAGAGGTCAACAAGGAGTTCTCGGCCAAGCACCCCGGTGTCACGGTCAAGGTCGAGGAGCAGAAGTGGACCGGCATCCAGGAGAAGGTCACCACGGCCCTCTCCGAGAACACCCCTCCGGACGTCCTTGAGCTCGGCAACACCCAGACCGCCGGCTACGCGGTCACCGGCGGCCTCGCCGACCTGACCAAGGACAAGGCCAAGCTCGGCGCCGACGCCTGGCAGAAGAGCATGCTCGCCTCGGCCGAGGTCGACGGCAAGCTCTACTCCGCCCCGTGGTACGCCGCCAACCGCGTCGTCATCTACGACAAGAAGGCCTTCGAGAAGGCCGGCGTCACCCCGCCGAAGACCCGCGACGAGTGGATCGCCGGCCTCGAGAAGCTGAAGGCGGCCGACCCGGCCTCGCAGCCGATCTACCTGCCCGGCCAGAGCTGGTACGTCCTCGCCGGCCTGATCTGGGACGAGGGCGGCGACCTCGCCGTCAAGGACGGCGACAAGTGGAAGGGCGGGCTGGGCACTCCGCAGGCCGCCTCCGCCATGGAGTTCTACAAGAAGCTCCAGTCCTTCTCCACCGCCCCCAAGGACAAGGACGAGGCCAACCCGCAGCAGTCCACCGACATCGTCCCCAAGGGCGGCGTCTCCTCCTGGATCGGTCTCGGCTGGGAGGCCGGCGGTGCCGAGAAGGCGCTGAAGGACGCGGGCAAGGAGGCCGACTTCGGCTACTTCCCGATCCCGGGCAAGACCGCTGACAAGACCAGCACCGTCTTCCTCGGCGGCTCGAACCTCGCGGTGGCCGAGCGCTCCAAGAACAAGGAGCTCGCCAAGGAGTGGCTGGCCCTCGCCGCAGGCAAGGACCAGATGACCAAGTACGCCGCCGAGACCAAGGGTGCGCTGCTCCCGAACCAGGTCGGCGCCAACTTCACCCCCGCCGCGGGCTCCTTCGCGGAGGCCATGGGCAAGGCCGGCGTCAACGGCAAGATCACCCCGGTCACCCCGGGCTGGGCGAACGTCGAGACCGAGCCGAACCCCATCAAGGAGTTCATGACCAAGGTCCTGAAGGGTGAGGACGCCGCCAAGGCGGGCGCGGACGCGGACAAGGAAATCGCGAACCGCATCAACAAGTAGTCCCACCCCGCAGTACCGGCTGCACCCGCAGCACGCGCAGTACCCAGCAGTGTGAACGCACCGGGGGGTGCGGCAGGCGCCCGCAGCGTCGGCCGCGCCCCCGGTGGCGCATGTGACTCCACAGTCAACCGCGAGGAAACGAAGACCATGACTGTGCACTCCCAGGGGGCGGCGACCAGCGCTCCACAGGACGCACCGATGAAGTCCGCCGTGCCGCCGCCGAAGGCACCGGCCGGCGGAGGCGACCGCGGCCGTACGTCTCCTCGCGGGGCCAGAAAGGCGCTCCCGTCGGGGTGGTTGCCCTATCTGCTGATCGGGCCCGCGGTGCTCAGCCTCGCGGTCCTCCTGCTGTACCCGCTGATCAAGAACGTGATCCTGTCCTTCCAGGACATCAACAAGATCGAGTTCATCCAGCGGAAGTACCCCTTCGCCGGGTTCGGCAACTACACCGAGCTGCTCGGCGACGCGAACTTCTGGACCGTGGTCGTCCGGAGCTTCGCCTTCACCCTGGGCAACGTCGCGCTGATCATGGTGCTCGGCAGCCTCATCGGCATCCTGCTGAACAAGCTCGGCAAGAAGATGCGCCTGGTCCTGTCGATGGCGCTGGTGATGGCCTGGGCCATGCCGATCGTGGCCTCCGTCCAGGTCTTCAAGTGGCTGTTCGACGAGCAGTTCGGCGTCATGAACTGGCTCATGCGCACCGCCGGATTCGCCGGCTACGAGCAGCACAACTGGATGGAGACCGGCCTCTCCACCCTGGTCATCGTCACCATCCTGGTGGTCTGGGGCTCCATCCCCTTCGTCGCGCTCAACATGTACGCCGGACTGACCACCGTCAGCACCGAGCTGTACGAAGCCGCCCGGATGGACGGCGCCAACGGCTGGCAGACCTTCTGGAAGATCGTCTTCCCGAACCTCAAGCCCTTCTTCCTCGTCACCACGTTCCTCGAGGTGATCTGGGTCTTCAAGGCCTTCACCCAGGTCTACGCGATGAACAAGGGCGGCCCCGACCGGGCCTCCGAGATCCTGCCGGTCTTCGCCTACGTCGAGGGCCAGAGCCAGGCCCACTACGGCCTCGCCGCCGCGATCTCCGTCCTGACGATCGTGATCCTCGTGGTCGTCATGTCCTTCTACTTCCGCCTGATCCTGAAGCAGGAGGAGGAGCAGTGAGCACCACCACCGCCCCGAAGCCCGCGCCGTCCGGCCCGTCCGCGCCGCCCGTGAAGCCGGCGCAGAAGCTCCGTACCCGCCGGCCGCTGCGCCCCGGAGCCGTCGCCAAGAACGTGGGCGCGCTCCTGGTGGCCCTCGTCTTCGTCTTCCCCGTGTACTGGATGTTCTCCTCGGCGCTCAAGCCGTCCAGCGAGATCCTCACCAAGGACCCGGTCTTCGTCTTCACCCCGACGCTGGACAACTTCACCAAGGCCACCGGCGTCGACCAGTTCTGGACGTACGTCACCAACAGCGTCCTGGTCACCGTCGGCGCCGTACTGCTGGCCCTGATCGTCGCCCTCGCCGCGAGCTTCGCCATCGCCCGCATGAAGTTCAAGGGCCGCAAGGGCCTCGTACTCGCCGTGATGATGGCGCAGATGGCCCCCTGGGAGGTCATGGTCATCGCGATGTACATGATCGCCCGCGACAGCGAGATGCTGAACAGCCTCCCGCTGCTCACCGCGATCTACTTCGTGATGGTCCTCCCCTTCACCATCTGGACCCTGCGCGGCTTCATCGCCGCCGTCCCGGTGACCCTGGAGGAGGCCGCCCAGATCGACGGCTGCACCCGCGGCCAGGCCTTCCGCAAGGTGATCTTCCCGCTGCTGGCCCCCGGCCTGATGTCCACCTCGCTCTTCGGCTTCATCACCGCCTGGAACGAGTTCGCGATGGTCCTGATCCTGAACAAGGACAAGTCCGCGCAGACCCTGCCGCTCTGGCTCACCGAGTTCCAGAGCGCCTTCGGCAACGACTGGGGCGCCACCATGGCCGCGTCCTCCCTGTTCGCCGTGCCGGTCCTGCTGATCTTCATCTTCCTCCAGCGCAAGGCCGTCGGCGGCATGACCGCCGGCGCCGTGAAGGGATAACGGCTCCATGACTGTCCTTGCGCACAAGGCGGATACGGTCACCCGCGACGCCCTCGCCGTCCTCCAGCCCGGCTTCGAGGGGACCACCGCCCCCGCCTGGCTGCTCCGCAGCGTCGCCGAAGGCCTCACCGCCGTCGGCCTGTTCGGCCGCAACATCGCCTCGCCCGAGCAGCTCGCCGCGCTGACCGCGCAGCTGCGCGCGGAGCGCGACGACGTGCTCGTCGCCATCGACGAGGAGGGCGGCGACGTCACCCGCCTCGAGGTCCGCAGCGGCTCGTCCTTCCCCGGCAACCTGGCGCTCGGCGCCGTCGACGACACCGCCCTCACCCGCGAGGTGGCCCGCGAGCTGGGCCGGCGCCTCGCCGAGTGCGGGGTCAACCTCAACTGGGCCCCGTCCGCGGACGTCAACTCCAACCCGGACAACCCGGTCATCGGCGTACGCTCCTTCGGCGCCGACACCGGGCTCGCGGCCCGGCACACCGCCGCGTACGTCGAGGGCCTCCAGGCCGCCGGCGTGGCCGCGTGCACCAAGCACTTCCCCGGCCACGGCGACACCAACGTCGACTCGCACCACGCGCTGCCGCGCATCGACGTGGACCTCGACACCCTCCAGGCCCGCGAGCTCGTGCCCTTCCGGGCCGCGATCGAGGCCGGCACCAAGGCGGTGATGAGCGCGCACATCCTGGTGCCCGCCCTGGACCCGACCCGCCCGGCCACCCTCAGCCCGCAGATCCTGACCGGTCTGCTGCGCAAGGAGCTCGGCTACGAGGGGCTGATCGTCACTGACGGCATGGAGATGAACGCCATCGCCGGGACGTACGGGATCGAGCGCGGCTCGGTCCTGGCCGTCGCGGCCGGCGCCGACGCGATCTGTGTCGGCGGCGGGCTCGCGGACGAGGCGACCGTACTGCGCCTGCGCGACGCGCTGGTCGCGGCCGTACGGGAGGGCGCGCTGCCCGAGGAGCGGCTGGCCGAGGCCGCCGCCCGGGTCCGCGCGCTGGCCGAGTGGACCTGCGGGGCCCGGCCGGACGCGCGACCGGAGGGGAGCCGCGCGTCCGGCATCGGCCTGGAGGCCGCCCGGCGGGCGGTGGCCGTCACCGGCACGGCGGGCCCGCTCACGGAGGCCCCGTACGTGGCCACGCTGGCCCCGGTCGCGAACTTCGCGGTCGGCGACGAGACCCCGTGGGGCGTGGCCGCCGAACTGGCCGCGCTGATGCCGGGAACGGCCTCGGGCGTCTACCCGGAGGGCGTGTCGGCGGCGGACGTCCTGGCGGCGGCCGGTGGCCGGACCGTGGTCGCGGTGGTGCGCGACGCGCACCGGCACCCGTGGATGGCGGAGGTCCTCGACGCGCTGGTCGCGGCGCGGGCCGACACGGTGGTGGTCGAGATGGGCCTGCCGCAGTCGCCGCCGCGGGGCCGCCTGTACATCGCGACGTACGGTGCCTCCCCGGTCTGCGGCCGGGCCGCCGCGGAAATCCTCACGGGCGCGTAACGGGGCCGGGGCCGGATGCTGGCCTCAAACGCCGGCGAGGCTGGATTTCGGCTCGCCTGAGTTCGCAAGGGCCGCACCTGCCAGGCGACGGCAGGCAAATCCAGCCTCGCCTGGGGGCCCCTCCCAGCGGTAGCTGGGGGAGTTTGAGGCGCGGGGTGCGGGGCGGAGCCCCGGATCCTTGAGCCGCGCCGGCGACCGCGGTCCGGGTACGACGAAGGCCGGGCCCCCGTCACAGGGGGCCCGGCCTTCGCGGCGTGCGGGGACTACAGGCCCTGCCAGGCCGGCTTGTTCGCGTACGTGTGCCGGAAGTAGTCGGCGAGCTTCAGCTTCGACGCCGCCGCCTCGTCCACGACGACGGTCGCATGCCGGTGCAGCTGCAGCGCGGACGCCGGGACCAGCGCGGACAGCGGCCCCTCGACCGTCTGCGCGACGGCCTCGGCCTTGCCCTCACCGGTGGCCAGCAGCACCAGGTGGCGGGCGTCCAGGATGGTGCCGATGCCCTGCGTGATGACGTGGTGCGGCACCTGGTCTATGTCGTCGTCGAAGAACCGCGCGTTGTCCACGCGCGTCTGCTCCGTCAGCGTCTTGATCCGGGTGCGGGAGGCCAGCGAGGAGCACGGCTCGTTGAAGCCGATGTGCCCGTCCGTGCCGATGCCCAGCAGCTGGAGGTCCACGCCCCCGGCCTCGGCGAGCGCGCGGTCGTACGCCTCGCACGCGCCCACGATGTCCTCGGCCGAGCCGTCGGGGCCCATGAAGGAGGCCTCGGACAGCCCGAGCGGCCGGACGACCTCGCGCAGCACGACCGCGCGGTAGGACTCGGGGTGGCCGGCCGGCAGGCCGACGTACTCGTCGAGCTGGCAGATCCGCGCGCGCGACGCGTCGACCTCGCCCGCGCTCACCTTGGCGGCGAGGGCCTCGTAGATGGGCAGCGGGGTAGAGCCGGTCGCCACGCCGAGCAGGGCGTCGGGCTTGCGGCGGACCAGTGCGGCCATGGCCTCCGCGATGAGCTCGCCGCCTGCCTTGGCGTCCGGGACGATGACAACTTCCACGCGGGGCCTGCCGATCTGAGTGGTGTCCCCCGGCGGAGCGAGGGGGAGTGTGGGCATATTGTGGTATAGACCAATCTAGCAGAGCCGGGCCCTGCGCACCCCGGTTCGCGCCCATTCCCATGGTGGTCCGAATCCCCGCAGGCGCATCCCGGCGGGCGGGAGCTCCGACCGCGCCGCGCTCTACGCCAAGTACCTCCTCGAGGTCGGCCACGGACTGCCCTGCGGGCTCGGCTGCTCGCCCTGTACCTGTTCGCCCTGTACCTGTTCGCCGAGGCCGTGACCGAGACCGGCCAGCCGTCGTACGGGGCCGAAGGGGGAGGAGCGGCCGGAGAGGGGCGGGCCGCGGCGGGGTCGGCCGCAGCGGGGCCTGCCGGAGAGGTTGCCCGGTGCGTCCGGGGCGGGAGTTTCCTCTGGGCCACGGTGCCCGACGGGACCCTCAGCCCGTCCGGCACCGTAGCCCGGAGTACTCACGGCCGAGGGTGTGCGGTTCCCGCGGCCGTTGGAGGTGCCTGCGCGGTCAGGGCAGAGCGCGCGGCTTACCTCGATCCGTCCTCCTGTGCGGGGAGGGCGGAAGCTTAAGGCAATTGTGGACTAGACCATTCTGTTCTGTCCATCCAATGACGGGACCCTGAATGCCGTCACTTCCTCCAACAGTACGCGTCCCGCACCCCTCCTGTGTACTCCCGAGTATTCCCGTGGGGAAAGTCATGCGGCGTACCCGGGGTACGCTCGCCACGTGCCCTCCATGAACGACCTCGTACGCCAGCACACCGCTCTCAGTGAAACCGACCTGGAGTGGCTCCACCTGCTGGTCTCGGAGTGGCAGCTGCTCTCCGACCTGTCCTTCGCCGACCTCGTGCTCTGGGTGCCCACCCTCGACGGCACGCGGTACGTCTCGGTCGCGCAGATGCGCCCGAACACCGGCCCCACCTCGTACCAGGACGACATGGTCGGCCACCTGGTGCCCCGCGGCCGCCGCCCCCTGCTCGACGCGGCGCTCGACGAGGGCCGGATCGTGCGCGAGGGCGACCCGGAGTGGCGCGAGGAGGTGCCGGTGCGCGTCGAGTCGATCCCCGTGCGCCGCGAGGGGCGGGTCCTGGGCGTGATCGCCCGCAACACCAACCTGCTCACTGTGCGTACACCGAGCCGGCTGGAGCTGACCTACCTCCAGTCCGCCTCCGACCTGGCCCAGATGATCGCGGCGGGCTCCTTCCCGTTCCCCGGCCAGCAGGTCGACATGGACGCCTCCCCGCGCGTCGGGGACGGCCTGATCCGGCTCGACGCCGACGGCGTGGTCACCTACGCCTCCCCGAACGCCCTCTCCGCCTACCACCGCCTCGGCCTCGCCTCCGACCTGGTCGGGCAGCACCTCGGCGACACCACCACCGAACTCGCGCCCTCCCGCGGCCCGGTGGACGAGGCCCTGGTCAAGCTGGCCAGCGGCTGGGCCCCGAGGGAGACCGAGGTCGAGGGCAACGGCGGGGTCATCCAGCTGCGCGCCATCCCGCTGAAGCCGAAGGGCACCCGCATCGGTTCCCTGGTGCTCTGCCGCGACGTGACCGAACTGCGCCGTCGCGAACGCGAACTGATCACCAAGGACGCGACCATCCGGGAGATCCACCACCGGGTGAAGAACAACCTCCAGACCGTGGCGGCACTGTTGCGGCTCCAGTCCCGTCGCATGGATTCGCCCCAGGGCCGCGAGGCGCTCAACGAGGCCGTGCGCCGCGTCGGTTCGATCGCGATCGTGCACGAGACGCTGTCTCAGAACCTGGATGAGCGCGTCGAGTTCGACGAGATCGCCGACCGCGTGATCGCGATGGTCTCCGAGATCTCGCCGGGCAAGGTCGCCTGCCGGCGCACCGGCCGGTTCGGGATCCTGGACGCGGAGGTCGCCACTCCGCTGTCGATGGTGCTGACCGAGATCCTGCAGAACGCCCTGGAGCACGCCTTCGTCCAGGGGGAGGGCGGCACCGTGGAGGTGTCGGCCATCCGCAGCGGAACCGGTCGCGCCGACGGGCGGCTGCTGATCACCGTGCTCGACGACGGCAGCGGCCTGCCCGAGGGGTTCGACCCCCAGCGGGCCGGCAATCTCGGACTGCAGATCGTACGGACCCTCGTGGAGGGGGAGCTCGGCGGCACCTTCGACATGGTCCGGGCGGAGCCGCGCGGCACCAAGGTCGTCCTCGACATCCCGTCCAGCCCGCAGAAATAGCCGGACCGGGCGTCACTCAACGTGACGGCCCGGTCTCCGGGCCGGTCCCCGGACAGCACTGAGCCCCGGATCGAATGGTTCTCGATCCGGGGCCCAAGAGCACGTTGCTAAGCGCTTATACGGGTACTACGCGCTGCGCGTCGAGGCTCGAAAGTCGTTGTCAGGCGCTGGCGTTGCGCGCCCGGTTGCGAGCGGCGCGGCGCTTCATCGCACGGCGCTCGTCCTCGCTGAGACCGCCCCAGACGCCGGAGTCCTGACCGGACTCGAGCGCCCACTGCAGGCACTGCTCCATGACGGGGCAGCGGCGGCAGACGGCCTTGGCTTCCTCGATCTGCAGCAGCGCAGGACCGGTGTTGCCGATGGGGAAGAACAGCTCCGGGTCTTCCTCACGACAAACGGCGTTGTGACGCCAGTCCATGGCTGCTACCTCTCTTGTGTGACATGCACGTTGCTTGTGAATGTGAACGCTTTCACGAATCCCCCCGTGGGGGAAGGGCCGACACCCAGTTGCCCGGTGTGGTCCGAAGATTCGTGGAGGGGTTCTGGCGGTCTGTGTGGGTGCCGGTTCTGCGGGCTGTCCCGATCGCCATGTAGAGATTCGCAAACCTCGGACGGGGATACAACCCCTTCCGGAAAGTTTTTTTTGATTCGTCGGTGTCTACTAGGTCACAGCCCTACTTCGTGGGGGTGGACCAGCGTGTAAACGTTCGAGTGAAAGGACTTTTGGCTCTTCCACTCACACAATCACACGCAGTGCCCGCCGTACGCCTGTGAACCGAACGCTGGTGCGCAGACCGAGGTGGTCTCCGTCCATCTGGAACGGAAGCGGAACCTTGGAATGCAAGGTGAAGTCGGTCAGATCGTGCAGAGACACTGCGTGCTTGCCCTGTGGGCCTCGTTCAGGAGTCGAGGTCAGGAGCTGTGTCGCGTAGCGAGCGACCGCCGGAGTTGACAAACGGTTGAGCGCCAGTACGTCAAGCGCAGTATCGAACGATGCCTCCGGAGAGGCGTAAAGCGGGCGATTGCCCAGATACGTCCACGGTGAGGTGTTGCAGACTATGGACAGCACCAGATCCGTCACCGGATCCGCGCCCGGACGCTCCAGCGTGACCGTGCCGTGCCGGCGGTTGGGCTCTTCCCAGAACTGGCGCATCAGCTGCCGTACGTACAGGGCGTGCGTCGAACGCTTGCCGCGTTCGCGCTGCTGCTCCACCCGTCCGACCACGCCCGCGTCGAAACCGAAGCCCGCGCAGAAGGTGAACCAGCGGGCCGGGACCGATTCGTCCTCCGTGCCCGGTGTGCCGGCCGCCAGGCCCAGGCCCACGGTCCGCTCGCGCTGTTCGCGCAGTGCGTCCAGCAGGGCGCCGGTCGCCTCGACCGCGTCGTTGGGCAGGCCGAGCGCACGGGCGAAGACGTTCGTGGACCCGCCGGGCACCACCGCCAGCCGGGGCAGCCGCTCCGGATCGGGCCCGTCGTGCAGCAGTCCGTTGACCACCTCGTTGACCGTGCCGTCGCCGCCGAGGGCCACGACGAGGTCGAGCCCCTGGTGCGCGGCCCGCCGTCCCAGGTCCCGGGCGTGCCCCCGGTACTCGGTGGTCACCGCCTCCAGCTTCATCTCGCTGGCCAGGGCGTGGGTCAGGACATCGCGCGTGCGCGCACTGGTGGTCGTCGCTGCTGGGTTGGCCACGAGAAGTGCACGCATGAGCGCCAGACTACCCACCCCTTCGAAGAGCGACCCTACTGCCCGTCCCCTCCGGCGTCCGGGGTGCGCGGCTACCCTGCTGGAGTGAGTAAGAAGCAGCCCGCGAAAGCCGCCGCCCCCGCCGCCACGGCCACCGGCACTCCCACCGGCACTCCGACCGCCGAAGGCACCGCCGCGCTGCCCGGCCGGCTGACCGCGGCCGCCGTGCTGACGGCCGTGGAGGGCTTGGCGCTGGCCGGCCTCGGTGTCTACATGCTGTTCATGGGCATCGCCGGCGACCCCGATTCCCCGCAGCAGGCGGAGACGGGCGGCATCACCCTGCTCGCGCTCGCCGCGCTGCCGCTGGTCGCGGCCCGCGGTCTGCGCCTGGGCCGCAGCTGGAGCCGCGGCCCGGCCCTGATCACACAGCTGATGGCGCTGCCGGTGGCCTGGACCCTGTTCAACACCGGCGGCGCGATGATCGTCGCCGCCGTGGCCCTGGCGCTGGCGGCCGTGGCGGTCGCGGCCCTGCTGGTGAATCCGACGGCGACCGAGGCCCTGGGTATCGGGCCCGGTCAACAGGCCCGATAGTCCGCCAGTCCGCCAGTCCGCCAGTCCGCCAGTCCGCCAGTCCGCCAGTCCGACGCGCCGGTCGGCTCCTCGCCGGCTCCTCGCCGGCTACTCCTCGACGAGGAGCTTCTCGCGCAGCTGGGCCAGCGTGCGGGCCAGCAGGCGGGAGACGTGCATCTGGGAGATGCCGACCTCCTGCGCGATCTGCGACTGGGTCATGTTCCCGAAGAACCGAAGCAGCAGGATCCGCTTCTCCCGCGGCGGCAGTCCCTCCAGCAGCGGCTTGAGGGACTCGCGGTACTCGACGCCCTCCAGCGCCTCGTCCTCCGCGCCCAGCGTGTCCGCGACCGCCGGCGACTCGTCGTCGGTGTCCGGCACGTCCAGCGAGAGCGTGCTGTAGGCATTGGCCGATTCCAGCCCCTCCAGCACCTCCTCCTCGGAGATCCCCAGCCGTTCGGCCAGCTCGTGCACCGTGGGGGAGCGGCCGTGCTGCTGGGACAGTTCCGCCGTGGCCGTCGTCAGCGAGAGCCGCAGCTCCTGCAGGCGCCGGGGCACGCGCACCGCCCAGCCCTTGTCGCGGAAGTGCCGCTTGATCTCGCCGACCACCGTGGGCGTGGCGTAGGTGGAGAACTCGACCCCGCGGTCCGGGTCGAACCGGTCCACCGACTTGATCAGGCCGATGGTCGCGACCTGCGTCAGGTCGTCGAGCGGCTCGCCGCGGTTGCGGAACCGCCGCGCCAGGTGCTCGACCAGCGGCAGGTGCATCCGTACGAGCCGGTTGCGCAGCTCGGCCTTCTCCACCGAGCCGTCGGGCAGCGCCCGCAGCTCGATGAACAGGGCGCGCGCCCCGCTGCGGTCACGCGGATCCGGCAGCGGCGCGGTCGCCTGGAACGCGGGCACCTCAGGGGGAGCCGGTGTCTCCGGCAGAACCGGTGCCTCCGGGGCCGTGGCAGCGGCCGCCGGTGGCTTCGCCGGCTGTGGTTGTTCGTGCTGGTTGTCGCTCATAGGGCCCGCCCGTCGCTCCGCCGAGTCCAAAAAGCCGTCTTCCGCATCCGTGTCAGCCGGGTGCGGCCGGGCGTGCTGCTGCTCCGGGATGCCGCCGTCGACCTCGTGCCGTACCCGGGGCCGATCCCCGCCCCGCACCGGGATCTCCCCGCCGCTCACGCCGGGCCTGGTCCCGCGCCGCGCTGTTTGTAGAGACTGATGCTCACCGTCCGGTCCTCCTCGACCGTCGACTCGACCTTGCCGGCCAGCGCCGACAGTACGGTCCAGGCGAACGTGTCGCGCTCAGGCGCACGGCCGTCCGTGGTCGGCGCCGAGACGGTCACCTCCAGCGAATCGTCCACCAGCCGGAAGACGCAGCTGAGGACGGAGCCGGGCACGGCCTGCTGGAGCAGGATCGCGCAGGCTTCGTCCACCGCGATGCGGAGGTCCTCGATCTCGTCGAGGGTGAAGTCCAAACGTGCTGCGAGACCGGCCGTGGCCGTGCGCAGCACCGACAGGTAGGCACCCGCAGCGGGCAGCCGGACTTCCACGAAGTCCTGGGTCCCGGGCTCGCCTGCGATCTGGGACACCCTCACCTCCAAGGTGGTACGAGCTCTGTTCGCCGGTGACGCTACCGCGATCCGGGCGATCGTGTCGCGGCACCCCTCGTGATGCCCGCTGAGGGCACCCCTTCCCACGGCCAGTGACTGATGGTAAGCCCATGGGTACGCACAGTGGCTAGGGGTCTGCGGGCCCAAATCGGGGGAACCGGCGGAGGGTTGACCTACCCCGCCTCAGACGATCGAACCGTCGACAAAACACCAGCGCCAGATCTCGCCCGGCTCGAAGCTCCGCATCACCGGATGGCCGGTCTTCTCGTGGTGCGCGGTGGCGTGCCGGTAGGGGGAGGAGTCGCAGCAGCCCACCTCCCCGCACTCCAGGCACATCCGCAGCTGCACGGGATGGCCGCCGACCGCCAGACATTCGGCGCAGGTCCGGTCAGAGGGGACTGGCTCGGGGCGCGGCAGTTCGGCAACGTGGGTGCACTCGCTCATGATGGCCAGCGTACGGCCAGGGTGCGCGTGCGCGATGGCTCCGACGACTACGGATGGGATCTTCGATGGAGGTCTTGCCGCTGGTGGCACTGGTCGCGGGGAGCGCGGCCGTCGCGGGCCTGGCCCGCCGGACACCGGTGCCCGCGCCGCTGCTGCTGGTCGCCGCCGGACTGCTCGCCGGCTATCTGCCGGGGGTGCCCCCGTACACGCTCGACCCGCACATCGTGCTGCCGCTGCTGCTCCCGCCGCTGCTGCACACGGCCGCGGTGGACAGCTCGTACCTCGACCTGCGCGCGAACAGCCGGCCCATCGCGATGCTCTCGGTGGGCTACGTGCTGTTCGCGACGCTCGCGGTCGGGTACGCGGCGTACCTGATGGTGCCGGGGCTGTCGCTGCCGGTCGCGCTGGTGCTGGGCGCGGTGGTCGCGCCGCCCGACGCGGTCGCCGCCACCGCCATCGCCCGCAAGCTCGGGCTGCCGAACCGGATCACGACGATCCTCCAGGGCGAGTCCCTGGTGAACGACGCCACGGCCATCACCGCGTACAAGGTGGCGCTGGCGGCGGCGATCGGGGTGAGCGCGGGCTGGGCGGACGGGATCGTCGAGTTCCTGCTGGCCTCGGTGGGCGGGGTCGGCGTGGGCCTGCTGCTGATGGTGCCGATCCACCACCTGCGCAAGCGGCTGAAGGAGCCGCTGCTCCAGAACACCCTCTCGCTGCTGATCCCCTTCGTGGCGTACGCGGCGGCCGAACGGGTGCACGCCTCCGGGGTGCTGGCGGTGGTCGTGGTGGCGCTGTACCTGGGCCACCGCAACTGGCAGGTCGACTTCGCCACCCGGCTCCAGGAGGAGGCGGTGTGGCGGGTGGTCGCCTTCGTGCTGGAGTCGGTGGTGTTCGCGCTGATCGGACTCCAGCTGCCGGTGGTGCTGGAGGGGCTGGCGGAGTACGAGGGCGGTTCCGTGGCCTGGTACGCGGTCCTGGTGTTCCTCGCGGTGGTGGTGAGCCGGTTCGTGTGGGTGTTCCCGGCGACGTTCCTGCCGCGCTGGATGTCGGACCGGATCCGTACGCGGGAGCCGGACACGGACTGGAAGTCGCCGGTGGTCGTGGGGTGGGCCGGGATGCGGGGGGTCGTCTCGCTGGCGATCGCCTTCTCCGTGCCGCCCGACGTGCCGAACCGGAACCTGATCCTCTTCCTCACCTTCACGACGGTCATCGGCACGCTCGTCGTCCAGGGCCTCACCCTGCCGCCGCTGATCAAGGTGCTGCGGCTGCCGCCGCGCAACCTCCAGGCCGAGACGCTGGCGGAGGCGCAGGCGCAGAGCGAGGCCTCGCGGGCGGCGGACGAGCGGCTGACGGAACTGCTGGAGTCGCCCGAGAACCAGCTGCCGCCACCGCTGGCGGACCGGCTGCGCACGGTCCTGGAGCGGCGGCGCAACGCGGTGTGGGAGCGGCTGGGCGAGGTCAACCCGGTGACGGGGGAGTCGGCGGACGAGATCTACCGGCGGCTCGCGCGGGAGATGATCGAGTCGGAGCGGGAGGTCTTCGTATCGCTGCGGGACCGGCGCCGGATCGACGACGAGATGCTGCGGGGGCTGCTGCGCCGACTGGACCTGGAGGAGGCGGCGGCCTACCGCGAGGAGACGTGACGGCGCCGCCGTCCGTACGAACGGGGGCGGCACGGGGCGGGGCCGGTCGGGGCCGGCCGGGGCAGGTCGGAGCCGGTCCAGGATGGCCGGGGCCGGGGCCGGGGCCGGGGCCGGGGCCGAGGCCGGGGCCGGGGCCGGTCAGGGCGGGTCGGGGCAGGTCAGAGTCGGTCAAGTATGGCCGGGGCCGGGGCCGGGCAGGTCAAGGCCGGCCAGGGCCGGTCGGTGCCGGTCAGGGCCGGCCGGTGACGACGGCGGCCAGGGTGGTGCCGCGCGGGAACGCGCCGGAGGCGGTGAGCTCGGTCAGGGCCCAGAGCAGCTTGGCGACGTAGATCCGCTCGACCGGGAGCCCGTGCCGGGACTCGAAGTCCGCGGCGAAGGCCTCCAGCGCGGCCGGGACGCGGCCGTAGCCGCCGTGGTGGAAACCCTCGGCCAGGGCCCAGTCGCCGGCCGGACCTCCGAAGGCGGCCAGCTGGAGGGAACGTATCTCCGCGGTCAGGAAGCCGCCCGCCAGCACCGGGACGCCCAGCGCCCGCTGCCCGGGGTCCAGTCCGGCGGCCAGCCCGGCCAGCGTCCCGCCGGTCCCGCAGGCCACGGCCACCACATCGGCCGCACCGCGCAGTTCGCGGCCGAGCTCCGCGCAGCCGGTCAGCGCGAGGGCATTGCTGCCGCCCTCGGGGACCGCGTACGCCCCGCTCGCACCCGCCTGGTCCAGCAGCCGGGCGAGCACCTCGGGCTCGGCCTTGCGGCGGTACTCCGACCGGGGCACGAAGTGCAGCCGCATCCCGTCGGCCGCGCACCGCGCGAGGGACTCGTTGAGCGGTCGCCGGGCCAGCTCCTCGCCGCGCACGATGCCGACGGTCTCCAGCCCGAGCAGCCGCCCGGCGGCCGCGGTGGCCCGCAGATGGTTCGAGTACGCCCCGCCGAAGGTCACCACGGCCCGCTGCCCGCCCGCCACGGCGGCCCGCAGATTGGGCGCGAGCTTGCGCCACTTGTTCCCCGGCAGCTCCGGATGCACGAGATCGTCCCGCTTGAGCAGCACCCGGACCCCGTACCGCCCGAACCGCTCGTCACGGATCTCCCGCAATGGGGACGGCGGCCGGGGCCGCAGCAGCGCGCCGGCGTCGACAGGATGTTCCACCCGCCCATTGTCCGCCGCCCCGCCCCCACCGCCGCACGCCGGAGCCGGGCCCGCCGGGTCGGGATTCCTATTTCAGGCGTTCCGCGATGCGGTGGCGCAGGGAGTCCATCGTGAAGCCCTTGGGGTCGATCTTGCCCGGCTGCCATTCCAGGTGGCCGATCACCGAGCGGGAGGTCCAGGCGTGGACGCGGCACAGGGCCGCCGCCGCGCGGGTGATCGCGTCGAGTTGGGCCGCCGGCCAGGGGTCGACGCCGTCGCCCAGGTTCTCGCACTCGAAGCCGTAGAAGTGGCGGTTGCCGTCGGTGTCCGCCCGGTGGTCCGGCGGGAGGCGCTTCTCGGCGATCACCGCCGCCAGGACGTCGGAGTCCCCGGCGCCCGCGTGGTTGGCGCGGCCGTAGCCGACCAGGTGGACCCGGCCGTCCTTGGTGATCACGCCGTGGCAGAGCGGGCCGGGGAGGTCGGAGTCGCCGCGGCGGCAGAGGGAGACGGTGTTCGCGGTGCCGTTCGAGACGGTGTGGTGGATCATCACCCCGTGCACCGGCCCCCAGGGGCCCTTGTGGTTGCGGTTGTGGGTGCGCCAGGCGCCCACCTCGACGACGGTCAGACCCTCGCCGCGCAGTGCGCCGACGAACCGGTCCGCGGACATGGGTGCGGCCATGGCCCCCTCCTCCCGTGGACACCCAGTGTGTCCACGTCGCTACTCTCCGGTGTAGTGGAGGAGGGGCTTCCACGCCAGTGGATTCGTACGGCGAGCGAGCCGATCCGGACAGCCGTCAGGCCGAGGCGAGCCACAGGTCCGGGCCGAACACCTCGTAGTGGATGTCGGCGGCCGGCACTCCCTTGGCCAGCAGCTGCTCGCGGACGGACCGCATGAAGGGCAGCGGCCCGCAGAGGTAGGCCCGGGTGCCGGGCCGGACCGGGACGGCGGCCAGGTCGAGGTGTCCCGTGCCGTCGCCGGGCTCGGGCGACTGCTCGTACCAGAACCGGGCCGACGCGTCGGCCAGCTTGTGCGTGAGCGCCCGGTGGTCGGCGCGCAGCGGGTGGTCGGCCGGGGACCGGTCGGCGTGCAGGACGGTGACGGGCGCGCGGTGCCCGGTGTCGGCCAGGTGTTCCAGCATCGAGAGCATCGGGGTGCAGCCGATGCCGGCCGAGGCGAGCAGCACCGGGGCGGCGCTGTCGCGCAGGACCAGGTCGCCGTACGGGGCCGAGACGCGCAGGGTGTCGCCGGTCCGGACGTGGGCGTGCAGGTGGTTCGAGACCTCGCCGTCCGGGCCCGCCGCGGCCGGGCCGTGGACCCGCTTGACGGTGATCGCGCGGACCGGGGAGCCGGGGGAGGTGGAGAGGCTGTACTGGCGTATCTGGCGGGCTCCGTCGGGGAGTTCGACCTGGACCGAGACGTACTGGCCGGGCTTGAAGGCCGGCGCCGGGGCTCCGTCGGCCGGGGTCAGCCGGAAGGTCGTGCAGTCCGCGGTCTCCTCGAGCCGGCCGGTGACGGTCCACTCGCGCCACACGTCGCCGGCGACGACCTGCTGCTCGGCGTAGAGGCGCTCCTCGATGGCGATGAGGGCGTTGGCCATCAGCCAGTAGACCTCGTCCCAGGCCTCGGCGACCTCCGGGGTGACGGCTTCGCCGAGGATCTCGACGATCGCCTCGAACAGGTGCCGGTGCACGACCGGGTACTGCTCGCGGGTGACGCCCAGGGAGGCGTGCTTGTGGGCGATGCGGCCCAGCATCACGTCGGGGCGGGTGTCCGGGTGCTCGACGAGGTGGGTCGCGAAGGCGGCGATGGAGCCCGCGAGGGCCTGCTTCTGGAGGCCGGCGTTCTGGTTGCCCCGGTTGAACAGGTCGCGCAGGAGTTCCGGGTGGGCCGCGAACAGCTTCGCGTAGAAGAGCTCCGTGATCTCGCCGATCGCCGCGCCCACGGCGGGCAGGGTGGCTCGTACGGTCGCGGTCGACTTCTCGGAAAGCATCGGGACTCCTCGTGGGTCGGGTCGTTAATTGGTATGTGAAATGCATGTTTTTGAACAGGGAGCCGCCGATGGGGACTTCTGTTCGAGCCGCCCCGTCGGGGTCAGCCTAGGCGGGCCACTCGCCGGCGCGAACCGGCCATCCGGCCCGGGGTGTCAGGGTCTTTCGGCCCCCGCCGGCGCACTGCCCGAGATGCCCAGCAGCAGCGGCCCGGTCGGGGCCGCCACCAGGTCGTTCACCGTCAGCGGGTCCAGCGCGGCGAAGAACGCCTCCTGGGCCCGGCGTAGCGCCCCGCGCAGCACGCAGCCGCCGGCCAGCGGGCACGGGACGGTGCCGTCGCAGTCCACGACGTCGCCCGCGCCCTCCAGTTCGCGCACCACCCCGCCCACCGAGGCGCGCCGCCCGGCGGAGGTCAGGGCGAGCCCGCCGCCGCGGCCGCGCCGCGCCTCGACCAGGCCGAGATGCTGCAGCCTGGCGACCACTTTCGCCGTGTGCGTGTAAGGGACCTCCATGGTCGCCGCGACCTCGCGCGTCGTCGGCAGGTCGGTCTCCTCGACGGCCAGACGCATCAGGACGCGCAGGGCGAGGTCGGTGAACCGGGTCAGGCGCATGGGTCCAGCGTAGAAAACTTGCATCCTCGATGCAAAATATGCGCTGCGGGGTGGCCGGAACCAGTGGGTTCAGGGAGATGGGTGGGGAGGGAGGTGAACCCAAGAGGGTGCCCCGCGCCCGGACGGAGTAGTCCCACCCTTTTGTGTAATGGTCTCATCACGTTCCGTACTGGAAGGCTGCGTATCGCAGATTCATGGAGTGATCGAAAGGGAAATACATGTCGGTCCAGGCAGGTTCCGAAACCGAAGCCCAGACGCCGCAGCGCAGTCTCGGGACTTCGGCCGCACGGAACTTGGCAACCACGACCAAGTCCGCGCCGCAGATGCAGGAGATCACCTCCCGGTGGCTGCTGAAGATGCTGCCGTGGGTGTCCGTGCAGGGCGGCACGTACCGCGTCAACCGGCGGCTGAGCTACTCGGTCGGCGACGGGCGCGTCGAGTTCATCAAGACCGGGACCCAGGTCCAGGTGATCCCGGCCGAGCTCGGTGAGCTCCCGCTGCTGAGGGAGTACGAGGACCTCGACGTCCTCGGCGAGCTCGCCCAGCGCTGCCAGCAGATCGACTTCGAGGCCGGCCAGGAGCTCACCTCCTTCGGCAATGCCTCCGACCGCGTCTTCCTCCTCGCCCACGGCCGCATCGACCACGTCGGCCCCGGCCCCTACGGGGACGACGCCGTCCTGCGGACCGTCGCCGACGGCGCGTACTTCGGCGAGGACTCGCTCGTCGACGAGGAGGCCATCTGGGAGTACACCGCCCGCGCCGCCACCTCCGGCACCGCGCTCGTCCTGTCCCGGCAGGACTTCCAGCTGCTCGCCGACCGCGTCGAATCGCTGCGCGAGCACGTGGAGCAGGTGCGGACCCAGCCCGCCCAGCGCACCAACAAGTACGGCGAGGCGGCCATCGACCTGTCCGCCGGCCACCAGGGCGAGGCCGTGCTCCCCGGCACCTTCGTGGACTACGACGCCCACCCGCGCGAGTACGAACTCTCCATTGCACAAACGGTCCTGCGGGTGCACACGCGCGTCGCCGACCTGTACAACCAGCCGATGAACCAGACCGAGCAGCAGTTGCGGCTCACGGTCGAGGCGCTGCGCGAGCGCCAGGAGCACGAGATGCTCAACAACCGCGACTTCGGCCTGCTCCACAACACCGACTACGACCAGCGCATCCAGCCGCACGACGGCGCGCCGAGCCCCGACGACATGGACCAGCTGCTCAGCATGCGGCGCGGCTCCAAGTTCTTCCTCGCGCACCCCAAGGCCATCGCCGCCTTCGGCCGCGAGTGCAACAAGCGCGGCCTGTACCCGGAGTCGGTGGACATCGGCGGCAACCGCGTGCCGGCCTGGCGCGGGGTGCCGATCTTCCCGAGCAACAAGATCCCGATCAGCGACGCCCGCACCACGTCCATCCTGTGCATGCGCACCGGCGAGGAGGAGCAGGGCGTGATCGGCCTGCACCAGCCGGGCATCCCGGACGAGATCGAGCCGAGCCTGTCGGTCCGCTTCATGGGGATCAGCGAGCAGGCGATCATCTCGTACCTGGTCACCGCCTACTTCTCCGCCGCGGTGCTGGTGCCGGACGCGCTCGGCGTGCTGGAGAACGTCGAGATCGGCCGCTGGCGCTGAGGCGGCCGGCCGAAGAGCGACGGGGACACGGACACGCCATGGCGACCACCGAGGCGACCACGACCGGCGAGGGCCAGGAGGCCTCGGTCCTGCTCGAGCGGACGAGAGAAACGGTCAACCCGGAACTGCGCCGGACGGTCGAGAGCCTGCCCGGTTCGATGCGGCGCGTCGCGATGTACCACTTCGGCTGGGAGCACGCGGACGGCACACCGGCCGCGGGCAACGCCGGCAAGGCCATCCGGCCTGCCCTGGTGCTGGCCGCGGCCCAGGCCCTGCAAGGGCCGGGCGGGCGGGTGGAGGACCCCGTCCGGGCGGCGGCGGCCGTGGAGCTCGCGCACAACTTCACGCTGCTGCACGACGACGTCATCGACAAGGACTCCCGGCGCCGCGGCCGGGCCACCGCCTGGACCGTCTTCGGGATACCGGACGCGATCATCGCCGGCGACGCCATGATGGCGCTCGCGCTGCGGCTGCTCGCGGAGGACCCGCACCCGGCGTCGGCGGCGGCCTCGGCGCGGCTCGCGGCCTGTGTCATCGAGCTGTGCGCGGGCCAGCAGGCGGACTGCGCCTTCGAGCAGCGCGCGTACGTCTCGCTCGACGAGTGCCTGACCATGGCGACGGCCAAGACCGGCGCCCTGCTGGGCTGCGCCTGCGCCCTGGGCGCGCTGTACGCGGGCGCGGGGCCGGACGAGGTCGACGCCATGGACGCGTTCGGGCGGGAGGCCGGGCTGGCCTTCCAGCTGATCGACGACCTGATCGGCATCTGGGGGGATCCGGGGCACACCGGCAAGCCCGCCGGGGCCGATCTGCTCGCCCGCAAGAAGTCCCTCCCGGTCGTGGCCGCCCTCACCTCGGGCACCGAGGCGGGGGAGGAGCTGGCGGCCCTGTACGCGGGTCCCATGACCGGGGACGGCGTACGCAGGGCGGCCGAAGCGGTGGACCGGGCCGGCGGGCGCGACTGGGCGCAGGCCCATGCCGCGGACCGGATGGGCCGGGCCGTGCAGCAGCTGTCCCGGGCCGTACCGGACCTCGGGGCGGCGGGCGGACTGCTGGCGCTCGCGGAGTTCGTGACGCGCAGGACGCGGTGAGGCGCCGGACGCGGTGACGCGACGCGGGCGGTGGCGCGACGCGGGCGGTGAGCCTCCGTACGCGGTGGTAGACGGTCCGGTTCCGGCACCCCTCGGTGCCGGAACCGGACTGTCCGCGTTCTGGGCCCAACTCTAGGATCGCTCAAGGTTGTTGGTGATTGAGCGAAGGGTGTGGCCCATGGGGCTGGACATACGTCAGGCGGATCAGTCGGACCGGGACGCGGTGGCGCGCCTGCTCGACGAGGCCTTCCGCACCGACCCGGTGAGCAGCTGGGTCTTCCCGGACCCGGAGCACCGGGCCGCGGTGCACGGCAAGTTCCTCGGGGTGTTCGTGGACCTGGCGCTGGCCGAGGGCCGGATCGACTACGCGGCGGACGGCTCGGCGGCAGCGCTGTGGCTGCGGATCCCGGCGGGCGAGCCGGAGGGGGAGGACGAGATCCCCGCGAAGATGCGGGCGGTGGCCGACCCGGACAACGAGCGCTGCGAGCTGGTCGGCCGGCTGACGGGCGCGGTGCACCCGACGTCGGAGGAGCACGAGTACCTGCTGATGATCGCCGTCGACCCGGGCCGGCAGGGGGAGGGGCTGGGCACCGAGCTGATGCGGCCCGTGCTGGAGCGCTGCGACCGGGAGGGCCTGCCGGCGTACCTGGAGGCGAGCAGCGAGCGCAGCAAGGGGCTGTACGAGCGGCTCGGATGGGAGTTCAAGGGCGAGGCGGTCCGGCTGCCGGACGGGCCGCTGATGTGGCCGATGTGGCGCAAGCCGCAGGGGTAGTCGCGCGGTCGGCGGCGGGTCGGAGGCGGGCCGGAGGCGGGTCGGCGGCGGGTCGGAGACGGGTCGGCGGCGGGGGTGGTTGCGGGGTGCGGCGCGGAGGCGGGCGGGCGAAAGCGGTTTGCGTGACCACTTCACCTGAAGTACTTTGATTGACGTGCCCCGGTGCGGTGGCACTGTCGAACGGAAGAGAATCGCTTGCGCAAGCTCACGTACTTCGTCGCGACGTCGGTCGACGGCTTCATCGCCGACCCGGACGGAGACGGCGACTACCTCAACCGCTGGGTGGAGCCCGGCTACGCCGAGGACATGTTCGGCGAGTTCCCGGAGACGGTGCCCACCCACGTCCGGGCGGAGCTCGGGCTCGAAGGCGCGGTGGGGAAGCACTTCGACGCGGTCCTGATGGGGCGCGGCACCTATGACGCAGGGCTGCGGGTGGGGATCACCAGCCCGTACGCGCATCTGGACCAGTACGTCGCCTCCCGCTCCCTCGGCACCTCGCCCGACCCGGCCGTCGAGATCGTCTCGGGCGACGTGGCCGCGCGCGTACGGCGGCTGAAGGAGCAGCCGGGCCTGGGCGTCTGGCTGTGCGGCGGCGCCGACCTGGCCGGGCAGCTGGTCGAGGAGATCGACGAGTTCGTCGTGAAGACGTACCCGGTGTTCGCCGGATCCGGCATCCCGATGTCCCGCGCCGGCTTCGCCCCCCGCGAGCTGGAGCTGACCGACCTCAAGCGCTACGGCGGAGGGCAGGTCGTGAGCACGTACGTACGCAGGCGCTGACCCGCGGGACGCGGAAAACCGGCCTACCGTGGAGGTATGGCCGGTGTGAGACAGCAGCAGGCGCACGAGACGGTCGCCCCGCGGGCCGGGCACGAGCAGCGCACGTGCCCGGCCTGCGGGAGCCCCGTCGAGACGGTGGTCCGACGGCGCAAGTCCCTCGGGGTGTTCGTCCCCGAATGGGCGGCGGGACCCTGCCGGAACCGGGACTGCCACGCGGTACGCGGCTCCGGCAAGGGTCCGTCCCGGGCCTCGTCCTAGCTCTTCGACCCCAGGCCGGAGGCGACCAGGCCGTTGGCCCACAGCTGGTTGACGCGCGCCCGCTCGGCGCTGTTCGGGGTGGCGTTCTGGCACGAGGTGCCCGGGCCGCCGCCCGACATCAGCTCGCTGCACGGGCCCGAGTAGCGGTCCGGGAGGCCCAGCACGTGGCCGGTCTCGTGCGAGGTCACCCGGGTGGAGTTGTACTGCTGGTTCTGCCGGTAGTCGAGGAAGATGTAGCCCCGGCCGTGGCCGTCCGTGCTCGCGTACGAACCGCGCGAGTCGTTGCCCTCGCGGTAGGAGAAGTTCCCGCCGGAGGAGACCTCCTGCAGCTTGACGTTGGTCACCGAGCTGTTCCAGATCTGCGTGGAACGGGCTATCTGGGTGCGGAAGCTCGGGGCGTTGCGGGTGTTGTAGGTGACGGTCACGGCCAGGGCGCCCGGGTTCGCGGCGCGCTGCTCGGCGACCGAGCGCTGTACGGCCTCGAAGAAGGCCTGGTTGGCGGCCTGGTTCTCAGGCGAGCGCTCGTAGGCGGCGTAACTCGCGGTGCTGCCGGGGGTGGCGGCGCTGGCGGTGGGGACGACGCCGCCGAGGGCGGCGGCCATGCCGAGGCCGACGGTGGCGGCCAGCACGGCCTTACGGGAGTGGCGCATGTGGGGGAGCTCCTACTCGTCCGGTGCGGTGGGGGGTGGGTCGTTCGCACCGGAGTCTGAGGGAGCGGAAGTGCGCTGCGGATGATGTCACTGCCCGATAGCGCGGGGCTATCGGGAAGATTTCGACAGATCAACTGGTGTGAGAATGGCGGGATTCGGGGGGCTATAGGTGGCTGGTGCGGTCCACCGGCCGCGGCCTACTCTCGGGTCATGGAGCTTGAGGTCAGGCACCTGCGCGCACTGTGCGCCATCGCCGACGCCGGGAGTCTGCACAAAGCGGCCCGGCAGCTCGGTGTGAGCCAGCCCTCCCTCACGACCCAGCTGCGCCGGATCGAACGGGCCCTGGACGGCGAGCTGTTCCTGCGCGACCGCACCGGCTGCCGGCCCACCCCCTTCGGGCGCACCGTACTGGGCCGGGCCCGTCCGCTGCTCGCCGAGATGGCCGCGCTGGTCGCGGAGGCCCGGGCTCTCGCCCACGGGCCGCGGCTGCGGATCGGCTCCACGGCCAGTCGCGCGCTGCCGGGCTGGCTCCGGCGGATCCACCGGCGGCTGCCGGACACCGAGACCTCGCTGGTGGTGGACGTGTCCGCCAACGCGCTGCTGCGGATGGCGGCTTCGGGGCAGCTGGACGTGGCCTTCGTGCACGAGGTGGAGGGCAGCCCGCTGCGGGTGCCGGCCGGGCTGCAGCTGCGCGTGCTGATGGAGCGCGAGCCGCAGTTCGTGTCGATGTCCCGGGACCACCCGGCCGCCCGGCACGCGGTGGTGTCCTTACGGGACCTGGCCGACGACCGCTGGATGGTGGACCCGTCGGTCGACGGCGAATGGGACGGGCTGCGGCGGGTCTTCGCCGGGGCCGGGCTGGACCCGCCGGTGCTGCACGCCGACTACCACACCGCGAGCTCGCTGATCGTCTCCGGCGAGGCGGTGGCTCCGTGCCAGCCGACGTCCGGGCCGCGCGAGGACATGGCGATCCGGCCGCTGTCCGGCGACCCCCTGGCGGTACGGCTGCTCCTGGCGACCCGGCCCGGTGCGCATCCGGAACTCTACGAGGACCTGCGGGCCGCGTACCGCGAGGTGGCCCTCCTCACCCCGCCGTACCGAGCCTGGCTCCACCACCACGCGAGCCCGCTGCTGGAGGCGGCGTAGCCGGGCCGGTGCGGCGCCGCTGCTGGGGCTCCACCGCTTGGCTCCGCCGGTAGGAGGCCGGTCTGGTGCGGCGCCGCTGCTGGGGCTCCACCCCAGACCCCGCGCCTCAAACGCCGGCACCCTCCAGCCCCGCCGGCGTTTGAGG